>NZ_JBJURL010000032.1:0-46357 GCF_046097905.1 Pseudarthrobacter sp. NKDBFgelt
GCGCCCCAGCAGCCCCCGCACCCCGGCCGCGGAGGCCGCCGCCACTTCGACTGCCAGCAGGTCGCCCGCGAGGTTCGCCTTCAGCCGCGCGGCGGTGTCATCGGCGATGATCGTGCCGTGGTCGATGATGATGACCCGCTCGGACATGGAATCGGCCTCGTCCATGTAGTGCGTGGTCAGCACAATGGTGGTGCCGTGTTCCTCGCGCATCCGCATGATGTGCTCCCACAGGTTGGCCCGGTTTTGCGGGTCCATCCCGGTGGACGGCTCGTCCAGGAAGAGCAGCCGCGGCGAGTGCATCAGCCCCAGTGCCACGTCCATCCTTCGCCGCTGCCCGCCGGAAAGCTTGATGACCGTCCGCTTGGCGAGGTCCGCGAGGTCCAGGGATTGGAGGAGCTCCCGGGCCCGGGCAAGGGCGTCCGCGGAGTTCATGCCGTAGAAGCGGCCCTGCATCACCAGCTCATCGATCACCCGGAAACTGTGGCCGCCGCCGTTGCCCTGGCCGATGTAGCCAATCCTTGCCCGTACTCCCGCAGGATCCGCGGTGACGTCCACGCCGGCCACCCTGGCCGTCCCCGAGCTGGGCGTCAGCAGGGTGGTGAGCATCCGCAAGGTGGTGGACTTGCCTGCCCCGTTCGGGCCAAGGAAGGCCACGAGCTCGCCGGGTGCGACGTCGATGTCGACGCCCTTGACGGCTTCCACGGTTTCTTTCTTGACCGTGAACGTCTTTGCCAGTTTGTCCGTGTGGATCATGCGTGACTCCAGAGGATGCGGCGTGCCGGAGCTCTGGAACGGGCTCCCTGGCGCCACGCTATACCCATCCCCGGCACGAGTCCACGGGAAATCGTGCGCGTGCGTTGGGGGCCGTGTGCCCGGCGGGCGTCAGTGCCGGCGGTGGTCCTGGATGGTCATCCGCGGGCCGAACGTGGGTTTGCGGAAGCCGCTGCTTTGGATCATCCGCACCACCCGCTGGCGGTGTCCCGTCCAGGGTTCCAGCAGCCGGAGCATGCCGGCGTCATCAGTCCGCCGGCCGGTCAGCGCAGCACCGACGTACGCGGCCAGGTGGTAATCGCCCACCGATATCGAGTCAGGGCAGCCGTGCGTTCGCTGCACCACTTCCGCGGCCGTCCAGATGCCGATGCCGGGGATGGTCTGCATTTTTGCGGCAGCCTCCAGCGCCGGCAGCTCCGCCAACCGTTCAAGCGCGACGGCGGAACGCAGCGCCCGCATCACCGTTGCGGAGCGCTGCGGGCCCACTCCGGCCTTGTGCCACTCCCAGCTGGGAACCTGCAGCCACTGCGCCGCGGTGGGCGGCAGCACCAGGCCGGCGGGAGCCAGGGATCCAGCCATCGGTGCTGGTAAACCGTAGCGGTGCAGGAGGTACCGGTAGCCGCGGCGGGCTTCGATGACCGTGACTTTCTGTTCCAGGATAATGGGCACGAGCTGGTCCACCATGCGGCCGCTGGAGGGAAGCCGGACGGCCAGGCTGCGCCGCCGCGCTTCCCTGACCATGCGGGGGAGCGTGGCATGGAACACCGGCTCGTCGAAGGCCGACCAATCGTCGTGCGCACCCAGGAGGCGCGGCACTGCCGCTGCCGCCGCCGCGGCGCCCGGACCCCAGGCCTGGACGTCCACCCGGTGCTCCACCTCCGCGCTGCCTGCCGGGCTGAGCCGGATGGTGGCGGGACCCTCGGCTGTAGTGAAGGCGTTCCAGATGACGCCGCCGTCCACCGCGAAGGACGGATCACTGTTGCCGCGCAGGAGCGGGCGGAGGGTCCGCGCCAGGTCGTAGGGGCCGCCCGGATACCACCGGAGGGAGGCGTCCGCAGCGGCCGCCAGCCGCGCGGGAACCTCTGCGATCGTCATGGAACCATCGTCCCACGGTGCCCCGACAGTTTGCCCGCCAGCTCCGCCGTGCCGGTTCCGGGGCCGGAGTTTTTGTCCAGATATGCAGGGTTGCGCGCCCCGGAACCCTGCATAAGTGGACAAAAACTCGGCTTGTTCCCGGCCCTTATCGGGGAGCGGAAGGAAGACTAGAATCCCAGGTGTGGCGCGGGGCGTCCGTGCCCTTTCCTTCGAGATTCCAGAGATTCCAGGTGAGCGCAATGGGTGGAGTAGTGCATTTCGAAATCCCCGCGGACGATCAGGAGCGGGCCAAGAAGTTTTACCAGCAGGCCCTGGGCTGGCGGATAGAACCCGTCCCTGGAATGGACTACAACATGGTGATCACCACCCCCATGGACGAGGCCACCGGCCAGCCCACAACCGCCGGTGCGATCAACGGCGGCATGATGGCCCGGGAAGAAAAGATCGCCAACCCCGTCATTACGGTGGACGTGCCGGACATCGATGCCACGCTGAAAACCGTCGAGGAGCTGGGCGGTTCTGTTGTTATGCCCAAGAACGAGATCCCCGGGATGGGCTACTTCGCCTACTTCAAGGATCCTGAGGACAACGTCATGGGCCTGTGGGAGAACCTGCCCGCCGACCAGCAGGCCCAGTCCGCCGGGTAGCGTCAGGGCATCCCCGAGGCCAGCCACAGGGCCACCACCGCAAGCGGGACCGTCAGGGCTGCCACCACCAGCCCGGCCAGGGCAAAGCCGCTCCACTTGATCCGGACGTTCAGCGCCCGCAGCCGCTCATGCCAGAGCAGGGTGGCCAGGGACGCCCACGGAGTGACCAGCGGCCCCAGGTTGACACCGATCAGCAGGGCGGCCACCCGGGCCGGAGACCCGGCCACCGGCTCAAGGGCCAGATAGGCGGGCAGGTTGTTGGCTGCATTGGCCGCACCGGCTCCCAGCGCGGCCAGGTGCAGGAGGGCGGGCAGGCTCTCGCCCTGGCCGGCCGTGCCGGCCAGGAGCGCCGTCAACCCGTTGGCATGCAGTGCTTCAACGACCATGAACAGTCCAACCGTGAGCATCAGCGGACGCCACGGAACCATGGACCACCGCAGCACGGAGGGCCGCCGCCGGAGGAAGACCATCAGCAGGAAGGCCGCCGCCACGATGGCCGGATACTGCACGGGTACGCCGGACACCAGGGCGGGCAGCAGGACCAGCAGGGTGGCCGCTGCAATGACCAGCAGCGGGCGGTCCCGCACGGCGGGGGACCGTTGCGGCCGGTACCGTCCCCGCAGGTCCTTGCGGAACGCCAGCCACAACAGGGCCAGCGGAACAACCACCCCCACCAGGGCGGGTGCCCAGACGGTCCCTGCAAAGCCCAGGGGGCTGAGCCCCAGCGCGTCCTGGGCCAGCAGGTTTGTCAGGTTTGACACAGGCAGCAGGAGGGAGGCGGTGTTGGCGAGCCAGATGGTGGTCAAAGCGAAGGGGAGCGGCTGGATGCCGGCATGGACTGCAAGGAGGACCACCACCGGTGTCACCAGCACGGCAGTGGTGTCGAGCGACAGGAAAACAGTTGTAACCGTGGCCAGCGCCACGACAAGGAGCCACAACAGGAACACGCGGCCCCGGCCCAGTCCTGCGAGCCGGTCTGTAACAACCTTGAAGAGCCCGGCTTCGTCCAGCAGTTCAGTCAGCAGGGACATCGCGAGCACAAACGCGAGGATGGGAACGGTGCGGCCCGCCAGTGCGTCGAAAGCGGGCAGGGGCAGTGCCCCGGAGACGAGGGAGGCAACACCGGCCAGGAGCATCGCTCCGGGAAGGAGGTAGCTCCGGACTTTCGTCAACCAGGCGAACTGCTGCACTGCCCCATGATCCCACCCGTGCCTGCGTGGAACCTGTTGGAAGCGGCTGCACCCGCGTGGCGTGCCGCCGGGGGCACAGTGCAGGGAAGGTGCCTGCGGCAGGGAAGCGGTAGCTTTGTATCCATGAAGTACGCCCAGTCCATCCTGGACCTCATCGGCAATACCCCGCTCATCAAGCTCAACCACGTGACGGAGGGCATCAAAGCCACCGTCCTGGTCAAACTGGAGTACTTGAACCCGGGCGGGTCCATCAAGGACCGCATTGCGGTGAAGATGATCGAGGACGCCGAGCGGGACGGCAAACTGCAGCCCGGCGGGACCATTGTTGAGCCCACGTCCGGCAACACCGGTGTGGGGCTGGCCCTGGTGGCCCAGCAAAAAGGCTACAAGTGCGTCTTTGTGGTCCCGGACAAGGTGGGTGAGGACAAGCGCGCCGTCCTGCAGGCGTACGGCGCTGAGGTGGTGGTGACGCCCACTGCCGTGCCGCCGGACAGCCCCCAAAGCTACTACGGCGTCTCGGACAGGATTGTCCGGGAGACCCCCGGTGCGTACAAGCCGGACCAGTTCTCCAACCCCGCGGCGCCCGGAAGCCACTACCAGACCACCGGCCCGGAGATCTGGCGCGATACGGAGGGCAAGATCACCCACTGCGTCATCGGCGCTGGAACCGGCGGAACCATCACCGGCACCGGCCGCTACCTGAAGGAAGCATCGGCGCACCGGCCGGAGTCCGACGGCGGCGTGGTCCGGATCATCGGCGCGGATCCGGAAGGCTCGGTCTACTCCGGCGGCACCGGCCGCCCCTACTTCGTGGAGGGCGTGGGGGAGGACATGTGGCCCGGGAACTACGACAAGTCCATCCCGGACCAGGTAATCGCCGTGAGCGACGCAGATTCCTTCGCCATGACCAGGCGCCTGGCCCGCGAGGAGGGCCTCCTGGTGGGCGGATCCTCGGGCATGGCCGTGGTGGCTGCGCTGAAGGCGGCGCGGGACCTCCCCGAGTCCGCCGTCGTCGTCGTGATCCTGCCGGACTCCGGCCGGGGGTACCTGGCGAAGATCTTCAACGATCAGTGGATGCGCTCCTACGGTTTCCTCTCCGGCGGCGAGGAAACCTCCGTGGGGGAGGTCATCAGCTCCAAGAACGGCGAACTGCCGGACCTGGTGCACATCCATCCCAACGAGTCCGTGCGCGATGTCATCAACATCATGAACGAGTTCGGCGTCAGCCACATCCCGGTCCTGTCCCAGGAGCCGCCGGTGGTGATGGGCGAGGTGCTCGGTGCCGTGGACGAACGCACCCTGACCGCCAAACTGTTCCGCGGCGAAGCCAAACTGACGGACAAGATCTCCGAGCACATGGGCCCCAAGCTGCCCGTCATCGGATCGCTGGAAACCATTTCCGCAGCCAGGGAACTGCTCTCGGACGTGGACACCGTGATGGTCACGTTCGTCGGCGCGCCGGTGGGCATCCTCACCCGGCACGACCTCCTGGCCTACCTCAGCAACTAAAACCGCTTCACCCTGATACTGCTTCACCCAGACAAGGAGCATCATGTCCGTTCCCGGAAACCAAGGTTTCAACACCCGCGCCGTCCACGCCGGCCAGGCCTTCGAGCCCCGCACCGGCGCTGTGGTTCCGCCCCTGCACTTCAGTTCCACGTACGCCCAGGACGGCATCGGCGGGCTCCGCGACGGCTACGAGTACGGCCGCGGCGGCAACCCCACCAGGGACGCCCTGCAGGAACAGCTCGCGGCGCTGGAAGGCGGCACCCACGCCTACAGCTTCAGCTCCGGGCTGGCCGCCGAGGATTCGCTCATCCGCGCCCTGACCCGCCCCGGCGACCACATCGTGCTGGGCAACGACGCCTACGGCGGCACCTACCGCCTCATCAGCCGGGTCCTGGGCGGCTGGGGGATCGGCAACACCCCGGTGGACATGGCAGACCTCGACGCCGTCCGGGCGGCAGTCGCCGCCAACAAGACCCGGTTCGTCTGGGTGGAGACGCCGTCCAACCCGCTGATGAAGATCACCGACATCGCGGCGCTCGCAGGAATAGCGCACGACGCCGGTGCCCTCCTCGTGGTGGACAACACCTTCGCTTCACCCTACCTGCAGAACCCGCTCGCCTTGGGTGCCGACGTCGTGGTCCACTCCACGACGAAGTACATCGGTGGGCATTCGGACGTGGTGGGTGGCGCCGTGGTGGTCAAGGATGCGGAGCTCGCGGAGAAGATCGGCTTTGTGCAGTTCGCCGTGGGCGCCGTCTCCGGTCCCATGGACGCTTTCCTTACCACCCGCGGGCTGAAGACCCTGGGGGTCCGCATGGACCGGCACAGCCTCAACGGCCAGGCCGTGGCGGAGTGGCTCCTGGAACGCCCCGAGGTGGAGGCCGTCCTGTATCCGGGCCTGCCGTCCCACCCGGGCCATGAGCTCGCCAGGAAGCAGATGCGGAGCTTCGGCGGCATGGTTTCGGTGCAGTTCAAGGGCGGCGAGGCGGCTGCCCGGAAGGTGGCGGAATCGACGTCCGTGTTCACCCTGGCGGAGTCCCTGGGCGGGATCGAATCGCTGATGAACTACCCGTCCGAAATGACGCACGCCTCGGTCAAAGGCACCGAGCTGGCGGTTCCGGTGAACCTCCTCCGCCTGTCCTGCGGCATCGAGGACGTGGAGGACCTGCTGGCGGACCTGGACCAGGCGTTCGCCGCCATCCCCTAGCCCGGCCGGTTGAACCCGGACGGCACGTCGCGGCAGTCTCTGGATTGAGGGGTTGCCGCGGCGTGCCGTCCCGCGATAGGCAGTTTCCTACTTGACGGAACCCTCGGTGAGGCCGCCGCGCCAGAAGCGCTGAAGGACCACCATGGCGATGCTGAGCGGGATGATCGAGAGCAGCACGCCGCCGGTGGTCAGCTCGTAGAACTCAGGCAGCCGGTCCACCTGGCTCAGCCAGTTGTTCAGGCCGAGCGTGATCGGGTACAGCCCGGAGTCGGACAGCATCACGAGCGGCAGGAAGTAGTTGTTCCAGATTCCCACCAGCTGGAAGAGGAACACGGTGACCAGGGCGGGGGTGAGGACGCGCAGCCCGATGGTGTGGAAGATCCTCAGTTCGCCCGCGCCGTCCAGCCGGGCCGCCTCGATGAGTGAGGTGTCCACCGTGGCCTGCGAATAGATCCGGCACAGGAACAGTCCAAACGGCGAGACGAGGGACGGCAGCAGCACGCTCCAGTACGTGTTGGCCAGGCCGAGCTGGCTGAAGAGCAGGAAGAGCGGCAGGGCTGTGGCCGTGCCGGGTACCAGTACTCCGCCCAGGATGGTTCCAAAGACCAGGTTCCGCCCGCGGAACTCGTATTTCGCCAGCGCGTAGCCGCCCGCCGCCGCAAAGTAGGTGGCCAGGAGGGCGCCGATGCCGGCGTACAGCACCGAGTTCAGGAACCACCGGATGAAGATGCCGTTGTCATAGCTGAGAACCTGCGCAAGGTTGTCCCACAGCGCAACGGTGGGGGCGAACCAGAACCCGTTGGTGGAGAACAGGTCCTCCGTGGACTTGGTGGCAGCGACCACCACCCAGTACACGGGAATGAGGAAGTACAGGGCCACCACCACCAGCACCGCTGTGACGATGATGGTGGACGGACGGCCCTTGCTGCCGGAACGCCTGGTCCCTGCAGCGGAGGTGCGGGCCGGGGAAGCCGATGTCGACGTCGGGGTCACGGTAGCGGTCATGATGACTTCCTGTTCGTGAATTTGAGGAAGGCGAAGGACAGGACGAAGGCGGCCACCGCGATCAGCACGGCCTGCGCAGCGGCCACGTTGTAGTCGTTGTAGGCGAACGCGGTGGTGTAGGCGCTGAGGTTGGGCGTGTACTGGCTGTCGATGGCGGGGGCGACCGTCTTCAGGACTTGGGCTTCGGCGAAGAGCTGCAGGGTGCCGATGATGGAGAAGACAGTTGTCAGGACGAGGGCGGGCCGGATCAGCGGAAGCTGGATGCTGAGGGCCACCCGCCAGGTGGAGGCGCCGTCCACCTTCGCGGCCTCATACAGCTCCCCGGGTATGGCCTTCAGTTGGGCCACGATGATCAGCATGTTGTAGCCGGTGTAGCTCCAGGTGACGATGTTCGCAATCGACCATAGAACGGTGTTGGCACCCAGGAAATCCGGAGTCAGTCCCACCAGGGCCGCGACGTCGAACAGCGGACTCAGCCCGGGGACGTAGAGGAACGACCAGAGGATGGTGGCAATGACACCCGGCACGCCGTAGGGGAGGAAATATGCGGCCCGGAAGAAACCCGGCCACTTGGCGGACGCTGATTCGAGCATGAGGGCAAGCACCGTGCAGAGGACGATCATCACCGGGACCTGCACCACGCCGAAGAGGAGCATGCGTCCGATCGACGCCACGAAGCTGCCGTCAGCCAGGGCCTGGGCGTAGTTGCTGAACCCGGCGAACTCACTCTTGACCCCGGCCTCGCCAAAGAGCCCGCTCCGGGTCACTTTGGTAAAGCTCGAGCCAACGGCAACGAAGATCGGAAGGACGAAGGTCAGGATGAACAACGCCAGGAAGGGCGCCAGCAGGAGCCAGGGCGCGCGGGACGCAGCGCCTGTCCGGTCGCCGCGTTTGCCCGGCCGGGCGGAAGGCTGCGCGGACGCAACCTGCCCCGTCCGCGCGGTGGGTGATGTCGCTGTCATGACGCTTCCTTTCGAATGCTGAGGCCCTTGTTCCTGAAGACGGTCATGATCTGCTGTTCCGACGCCGCCACCGAATCCACCAGGCTGGTTCCTGACGCCTTCTTCCGGAAGCCGTCGCTCAGGATGTTGAAGGACTGCTGTGTGACGGGCCACCAGGACCAGTCCTTGTTCTGCTGCTGGGCCGCCGGCACGAAGATTTCCTGGTGGTAGCTTTGGCCGCCAAAGAACTCCGACGGCGCCTGCCGCGGAGTGCCGATGAAGTCCGGCGACGGCGACCAGCCAATGCCGCTGTTGGTGATTTCGGCGTCGATGCCTTCCCTGGACGTGGTCATCCAGACCGCGAACTCGAGTGCTTCGCGGGGGTGTTTGCTGTTGGCCAGGACCGCTGCGGTGGAACCGCCAAGGTAGCTTGACCCGAATCCGCTCCCGCCCCAGGTGGGCATGGGTGCCACCCGCCATTTGCCGCTGCCGCCGCTGACGCCTTCAATGAGGGCGTCTCCCCAGCTGCCGGACACCACGGAGGCAATGGTTCCCTTGGCGGCTGCAGCGAACCAGCCGGGGGAGTAGGCGCCGAACGCCGTCTGCACAAGGTCCTCATCGATGGCCTGGTCGAAGAAGCGGGCAACCTTCATGGTGGCGTCGTCGGTCATGTTAATGACCCAGCCGTCCTCCTCAGGCCGGAGCCAGCTGGCACCGGCCTGCGCCGCGAAGGCTGTGAACACGGAGGCGTCGCCCAGCGGGAAGCAGTCCAGGTAGACATCCTTTTGGCGCAGTTCGCGTGCCAGGGCTGCCCATTCGTCCCACGTGCCGGGGTTTGTGCCGCCCACCTGGTCCAGGACTGCCGGCTGGTAGAACATGGCCATGGGGCCGGAGTCCTGGGGGATGCCGTACACGCCGCCGGAGAAGCTGACCTGGCCCCACAGGGTCTGGTCGTACAGGTGCGCGTAGTCCTGGGCGCCGTACCGGGCAACATCCACCAGGCCGTTGACCAGCATGAATTCGGGGAGGGACCGCATCTCCACCTGGGCAAGGTCGGGTCCGCCGCCGGCAGCCAGGGCCGAATAGAGCTTTTGGTACCCGCCGGCGTTGCCGCCGGGAATCCACACGACCTCCACCTGGACCAGCGGATGGGAGGCGTTCCAGATATCGGCCACTTTTTGGGCGTCCTTGAGCCAGCACCAGTACGTCAGGGTGATCTTTTCCCCGCTGGCGGCCGGAGCGAGCACCGGTGCTGTGTTGACGGAGCGTATGCCTGGCGTGGCACAGCCGGACAGGAGCCCCACCGCTGCGGTGCCCAGGCCCGCACTCAGGAGTTGTCTTCGCGTGAATTGGGACATTTGCCTTCACCTCATTGTGTCGGATATGTGCCTAAAAGTGTGAAGCATGGCACTTTTTGTTCGGTTCGAGAAAGGCTAACACGAAAACTCGAGTGGTCGCTCGAGTTTTGGTTTATCGGGCGTTACGGCGGGTACACTGGCTTGCCATGAGCACCAAGGAGGGGCCTCAAACTTCCCGCCGCGGACCCTACGCGAAGTCGGCGGAGCGGCGCCGGGCCATCCTGACCGCAGCCCACGCCGTCTTCGCCGCCCACGGGTATCGCGGCAGCTCGCTGCAGGACGTGGCCAACCACGCGGGCATGAGCCAGACGAGCCTCCTCCACTACTTCCCCTCCAAAAGCGATCTGCTCCTGGCAGTACTCAACTGGCGGGATTCCATCACGGGAGACGGTACCGCGCCGCCGGACCCGGAGGAATCACTTTCTGATGCCGTCCTCCGGCAGGCGCGCTTCAATGAAGATGTCCCGGGAGTCCTGGAGCTCTACACCGTCCTGTGCGGGGAAGCGGTCACGGAGGGGCATCCCGGGCGGGACTACTTTACGCAGCGCTTTGAGCGGCTGCGGCGGAGCTACGCGCGCCAGCTTGCGCAGCTGGCCGGGGAAGGCCGGCTGCGCCCTGGTGTGGATCCGGACACTGCCGCTGCCTCATTGATCGCTCTGTGGGACGGCATCCAGACGCAGTGGCTCCTGGCGCCCGGGAGTGTGGACATGGCCGGCTGTCTCCGCGCTTACCTGGACCTGGTCCTGGTGCCTGAGGAGAACCCGGAGCGTGCTTCAGCCGGGGCACTTCCATTGGCGCCGCTAGGCTGATCCCATGGATTCTTCCCCCGCAGCCGTCCGCCCCGCCGCCCTCATCACCGGGGCGGGCCGGCTCGCGGGCATCGGCGCCGGCATCGCCCGGCACCTCGCCGCCGAAGGCTGGGACCTGGTGCTGGCCTACTGGCAGGACTACGACGCCCGGATGCCGTGGGGGACTGAACCGGACGACGTCGTGCGTTTGACTGCCGAGCTCGAAGCCATCGGCGCCCAGGTCCACGTGCTGTCCGCGGACCTCCAGGACCCCGCCGTGCCCGACCGGCTGGTGGCGGAGTCCGTGCAGCTGGCGGGCCCGCTGCAGGGCATGGTCCTGAGCCATGCCGAGTCCGTGGACTCGGGGATCCTGGACACCAGCGTGGAATCGTTTGAGCGGCATTTTGCCGTGAATACGCGGGCCAGCTGGCAGCTGATTGCCGCGTTCGCGCGGCAGGCAACGGACGACGGCGGCGCAATCGTTGCGCTGACCAGTGACCACACAGCGTTCAACATTCCCTACGGTGCCTCGAAGGGCGCGCTGGACAGGATCGTTATTGCCGCCGCGCGGGAGCTTGGACCGCAGGGCATTTCGGCGAACGTGCTGAACCCGGGCCCAGTGGATACCGGCTGGATGGACGACGAGGTCCGGGCAGCGCTGACGGCCCAGCAGCCCACGGGACGGCTGGGAACACCCGCCGACGTTGCAGGAACCGTGGGGTTCCTGCTCTCGCCCGCCGGCCGCTGGGTCTCCGGCCAGCTCATCAAGTCCGACGGCGGCTTCTCGGCCTGACCCCAACTAGGTAGCGCTAAGTGTCGTATTGGGGCTCCAAAACGACACTTAGCGCTACCTAGTTGGGAGGGGAAGTCAGGGTCAGCGGAACGCGTTGATGCCGGTGATGTGCTGGCCAAGGACCAGGGTGTGGACTTCGTCGGTGCCCTCATAGGTGCGCACCGATTCGAGGTTGGCCGCATGGCGCAGTGGGGAGTAGTCCAGCGTGATGCCGTTTCCGCCGAGGATGGACCGTGCCTCCCGGGCCACCGTGAGGGCTTCCCTGACATTGTTCAGCTTGCCCAGTGAGATTTGCTCGGGCCGCAGGACGCCGGCGTCCTTGAGTCGTCCCAGGTGCAGCGCCAGCAGGGTCCCCTTCTGGATCTCCACCAGCATGTTGACCAGCTTCTCCTGGGTCAGCTGGTAGGCGGCCAGCGGCTTGCCGAACTGCAGCCGCTCCTGCGAGTAGGCCAGTGCTGACTGGTAGGAATCCCGGGCGGCTCCCATGGCGCCCCAGGCGATGCCGTACCGTGCCTCGTTCAAACAGGTAAACGGGCCCCGCAGGCCACGCGCCGCCGGCAACAGCGCCTCCGGACCCAGCCTGACGTCGTCGAACACCACATCGCACTGGATGGACGCGCGCATCGACAGTTTCTGCGTGATGGGGACGGCGGCGACGCCGGGGGTCCCCGCCGGCACCAGGAAGCCGTGCACGCCGTCGTCGGTCATGGCCCAGACCACCATCACCCCGGCCACCGAAGCGAGGCCGATCCAGCGTTTGGCGCCGTTCAGCACCCAGCCGGCGTTGTCCCCGGCACCGTCCCGCCGGGCGAGCGTGGCCATGGAGCAAGGATCGGAGCCGGCTGAAGGCTCGGTCAGCGCAAAGCACCCGATCACTTCCCCTGCGGCCATCCGGGGGAGCCACTCCTGTTTCTGGTCCTCGGAGCCCCACTTGTGGATGGCGGTCATGGCCAATGAGCCCTGCACCGAGACAAAGGTGCGGATCCCGGAATCGCCAGCCTCAAGTTCCATTGCGGCCAGGCCGTATTCGACGGCGGAGCGGCCCGGGCAGCCATAGCCCTCCAGGTGCATTCCCAGCACCCCCAGTTCGCCCAGTTCCGGCGCGAGCTCCAGGGGAAACACGGCGTCGTCGTACCACCGGGCGATGTTTGGCCTGATCCGCTGGGCCGTGAAGTCCCGGACTTTCTGCTGGATTTCCTGCTCGCCGGGGGTCAGCAGGGCATCCTGGGCAAGGACGTCCGAGGGGTCCGGGTTCACGGCTTCGCCAGGAAGTAACCGCGGGTGGCGGGCAGTAACCGGCACGCCACAGCCAGCACCACGCCCAGGGCCAGCAGCAGCACACCGCTGACGAAGGCCCCGCCGATCCCGAAGATCTGGGTGTCGCCGTAGGCCGGGTCCCACATCTGGACAGCCGAGATGAAGAAGGCGGCCGTCAACAGGAGCGCACCGACGAGCGGCAGGATGCCCCGGAACCACAGGTTGCGTGCCGAATGCCGCAGGGTGCCGCGGAAGTACCAGAAGCACGCGAAGCCGGTGAGTGCGTAGTAGAAGGCGATGAACAGGCTGATGGCGCTGATGGAATCGGAGAGCAGGTTCTCGCTCAGGAAACTCATGGCCACGTAGTAGGCGATGGCGGCCGCCCCCATGACCTGGGTGGAGAACCCCGGAGTCTGGTTCTTCGGGTGCACCTGGCCGAACCTGGCCGGCAGGGCGCCGTGGACGCCCATGGACAGGGTGCCGCGTGCCGTGGGGAGGATGGTGGTCTGGGTGGAGGACAGGACCGAGGCAAGCACGGCGACGACGATCAGCCAGCCCCAGGGGCCCAGCACCACGTCCCGCATGGCCAGGAAGACGTCGTCCTGGTTGGCCTCGTTGCCCAGCCCAATGCCCTCCGTGCCCACCGTGGCGTACATCATCACCAGGAGCGCCACGGAGACATAGATGGCCACGAGGATGAAGGCGGAGATCACTGCGCCGCGGCCGGGGGTGGTTGAAGGGTTCTCTGTTTCCTCATTGACCGCGAGGCAGGTGTCCCAGCCCCAATAGATGAACAGCGCCAGGAGCGCACCGTGCACCACGGCACCGGGATCCGCAAAGGCACCCACCGGGTTGAACCATTCAAGGTCGAAGGCCTGGATAGAGGTGTCTCCGGCGGCGGAACCCGCAACGATCCGCACCACGATGGCCAGGGCAAAGATGCCCAGGGAGATGTATTGCACATAGGTCAGCACCCGCTGGACGTGTTCGCCCAGCCGGATGCCCCGGTAGTTGACCAGCGTCATCACGGCGATGAACAGGACGCCCGTTGCGGTCACCACTGCCGTGTTGTCAGCCAGGGAGCCGTCGCCCACCAGGAGCCACAGGTACTGGCCCGCCACCTGTGCCAGGTTGGCCAGGACCACGATGCCGGCGAGCGCCACGCCCCAGCCGCCCAGCCAGCCCGCCCAGGGTCCGAACGCCCGCCGGGACCAGGTGAAGGTGGTGCCGCAGTCCGGAATGGCGCTGTTCAGTTCGCGGAACGCATACGCGATGAAGAGCACGGGGATGAAGCCGAGCAGCAGGATCAGGGGAGTGTAGTTGCCGTTTACGGCCACGATGAGGCCCAGTGTTGCGGCCAGCGAGTAGACGGGTGCCGTGGAGGCCAGCCCCAGCATCACAGAGTCGCCGAGGTCCAGGATCCCGGCGCGGAGCCCCTTGGCCGGGACGGTGGCGCCCGGTGCGCCGCCCGGGCCGCCCGTCGTCGTGGTTCCTGTGCTCATGCTGTCACCGGGTTCATAGTGCGATACCTGCTTTGTTGGAGGAGGCCTCGGCCGAAAGCGGCGCCGGCGCGTCAATGGTGTTGGGCACAAAACGGCAGAAGTAGTCAGTGACCGGCCCATCCGATTCCCGGATGCCGCAGCCTACGGACTCGCCGTCCACCACCCACAGGCCCAGGACGGGATGGTTGCCGCCGAAGTCGGGCAGTTCCTGGTACTGCTGGTAGCACCAGCCCTCGCGGCCGTAGCCGCCGGGCTGCTCAAGGCTGATGCCCTGGGCATGGATTCTGATGTTGTCCCCTTCGCGGCCGTGCAGGGGCTTGGCCACCCATTCCTTGAGGGGACCCGGCTCGTTAAGGTAGGCCGGCAGCAGGTTGGGGTGCTGCGGGTACAGATGCCAGAGGGCGGCCAGGAGCGCCTTGTTGGAGAGGAGCATTTTCCAGGCGGGTTCAACCCAGCGGGGATTGTGGGCGCGTTCCAGGAGACGGTGCCCGAAGGGTTCCTTCATCATCAGCTCCCAGGGGTAGAGCTTGAAGATGGTGCTGATCATGAAGTTGTCCAGGTCCACGAACCGGTTCAGGTTGGGGTCCCAGCCGATGTCCGACATGTTGATGCCGATGGTGGTCCAGCCTGCCTGGCTGGCCACGTCCCGCATGTAGGCAGCCGTCATCCAGTCCTCGCCGGATTCCTCCACCTCCGAGTGGGCAACGTGCAGGGTGCTCATGCCGGTGCGGTACTGGACCTTTTTCCACTGCCGGATCAGGGCCTCGTGGATGCCGTTCCACTGGTCTTTTTCCGGGAAGACGTCCTGCAGCCAGAACCACTGCGCCACTGCCGCCTCGATGAGCCCGGTGGGGGTGTCCGCGTTGTATTCGAGCATCTTGGCGGGCCCGCCCTGGCCGTCATAGATGAAGTCGAAGCGGCCGTAGACGTCTACGTCCCCGGCCTGCAGGGACTCTGCAGCCAGTTCCAAAGCCTGCGGGCCGATGCCGATATCGCCCATGGCGCCGGTGGCCAGGAACTTGGCCGCTTCCACGCACATCCTGTGCATGTCCTCGGCCGCCAGCTCGAGGTCCTCCACCTCGTCCGTGGTGAATTCGTAGTACGCGGACTCGTTCCAGTACTCGATCCGCCGCCCGTCGTCCATGGTGGTGGTGGAAAAGACCAGGCCCTGTTCCTGGATCTTCTGCTTCCAGTCGGGCCTGGGCTCAGACAACAGCCGCTTCACACTCAGCCCCCCACTTTGCTGCTGCCGCCGCTTGTGCCGCTCTTCGCGGTGGTACCGAAACCGCCGCGGCTGACGGTGCCGCCCTGGGTGCTGTACCCGGTGGAGGCCTTTGCGCCGCTGGGAACGGTCCTGGTGTAGGTGGGGGCGGTTGAGCGGTTCTGCCCGACGGCGGGAACGAACGCGCCGCGGGAGAAGAAGTACCAGGCGTAGATGCCGCCGCTTCGGCCGGCAGAGCTGTTGCAGTTGGTGTCCTCCACGCGCTCGCCGGTTTCGTCGTTGAAACACACCTGGGCGTACTCGGGATCATCCTGGTTGCTGGCCACCACAGCCGTGATGGTGCCGGCGAGCAGCGCCGTCACGCCCAGGCCCACCACCACGGTGCGCCGCTGCGAGCGTTTCTTCTTGGCCGCCGCCTCGTTGAGCTGCCTCTCCCGGTCGCGGGCAAACGGGTCCACGGGAGTAACAGGCTCGCTGAGCAGTTCAGGGCGGAGCTCCGGTTTGGGTACCTGCCAGGGCGGAGGCTTCGCGCCGGCCCGGCCGTCGTCGTGCCCGCCGGCCCGGCTGTCGTCAGGCTGGTTGCCGCTTGCCCGCCCGTGCTCCGGGTCTTTGTTCGGGTCCATGGCGTCCCCTTCAGTAGTCCACGTGAATTGGGCACAGCGCTGCACCCCCAATTGCAATCCTGAACTCAGCGTAGTCCCTGCCGGTGCCGGCTGCGAGTAGCACAGCGGATAGCGCATGGGGGAGAAGTCCCCATGCCGGCAGCTGCCGCCTGCAGGGGTCCCGGACCCTACACTGGTGCCATGGAAACCGCCTCCGTAGTTGCCGTCTGCCGCGTCCACCAGCTCCTGCCGGACGCATCCAACGTGGGCGTGACGGCCATCGACAAGCGTCCGGCCGAGGGGCCGGTCAAGGTTCACCGGCTGGGCCTCCAGGGCGACATCCAGGCGAACCGGGTACATCACGGCGGTCCGGACCAGGCCCTGTATGCCTATTCGCAAGAGGACGCGGACTACTGGGCCGGGGAGCTGCAGCGGGAACTGCCGCCTGGAATCTTCGGCGAAAACCTCCGGGTGGCGGGCATCGACGCCACGGGAGCGGTGATTGGCGAACGGTGGAAGATCGGCCTCAGCCTCGAGGTCGAAGTCACCTCGCCGCGAACGCCCTGCGCCACCTTCCAGCGCCGGATGCGGGAGCCGCACTTCGTCAAGAGGTTCACCGAGGAGGGCCGCGTGGGCACCTACCTGCGCGTTATCAGGACCGGCACCATCCAGGCCGGGGACCATATCCACCGGCTGTATGTTCCGAAGCACGGCGTTACCGTGGGCAGGTGGTTCAGCGAACCGGACGCAGAGTCGATGGAAGCGTTGCGCGACGCCGACGCCGACGGCGAGATCCGCCTGCAGCAGCCCGAGTTCAAACAAAAGTTCGAGGCGCTGGAACGGCAGCTGGGCCGGTAGCGACAGGCTGAAGCGGCTGGAAGGGAAGCGGTGTGCGCAAGCTCACCGCCGTCGTCGTACGTTCAATTTCCGCTGCGGCAGGTGCGTACCTTACACTTGAAACATCCCCCACTCCGGAAATCCCTTATTCCTGCCCAATTTTTGAGGCAGGACTGGCAAGTGTTGGGGCCCGCACAAGCGATGCGGGCATTTTCATAGGGAGAGCCGGCTAAAGAAAACGCTGTACAGACTGCTGGGATAGCAGCCAAGAGATGCAGCGGGAAGTCCTGCCACGGGATTGCGAAAGCGCCGGACTTCTGTGACCGGCCGGTCAATGTTTGCCCGGCATCCACGGCACACGTACTGCGGCTCCGCTCACCTCGGGTAGTGCCGCCTGGCCCCCTATGGATGAGGAATACTTCCCTATGCCCGAAAATCACAACGACGCCACCGCTGAAGCAGCAGCTGCCAGCATCGAATTCACTGAGCCCGCTGCCCCCGCAGCCGAGGCCGCACCGGCACCCGCCGAAGCCCCCGAAGAAGCTCCCGCCGCCAAGGCTGACGAAGCCCCGGCCGCTCCCGCCGCCAAGGCTGAGGAAGCTCCCGCAGCTCCCGCCGCCAAGGCTGAGGAAGACGAAGAAGAAGGCATCCGTTTCGCCGACCTCGGCATCGACGGCCGAGTCCTCGCCGCACTGCAGGACGTCGGCTACGAGAAGCCGTCCCCCATCCAGGCAGCAACCATTCCGCTGCTGCTTGAAGGCCGCGACGTCGTGGGCCTGGCCCAGACCGGCACCGGTAAGACTGCAGCATTCGCAGTACCGGCACTGTCCCGCCTGGCCGAGCTCCACGACCTCAACGGCCCGTCCCGCAAGACGCAAGCCCTGGTCCTCGCTCCGACCCGCGAGCTGGCGCTCCAGGTTGCCGAGGCATTCACCTCGTACGCCAAGCACATTGACGACTTCACGGTCCTCCCGGTTTACGGCGGCTCCGCCTACGGCCCCCAGCTCGCTGGCCTGCGCCGCGGTGCCCAGGTTGTCGTCGGTACCCCCGGCCGCGTGATCGACCACATCTCGAAGGGTTCCCTGGACCTGTCCGAACTCCAGTACCTGGTGCTGGACGAGGCCGACGAGATGCTGCGCATGGGCTTCGCTGAAGACGTGGAGCAGATCTTCCAGCAGACTCCGTCTGACCGCCAGGTTGCCCTGTTCTCGGCCACCATGCCGAGCCAGATCCGCCGCATGTCCAAGCAGTACCTGAACAACCCGGCCGAGATCTCCGTCAAGTCCAAGACCACCACCGGCGCCAACACCCGCCAGCGTTACCTGCAGGTCATGGGCCCGCACAAGCTCGATGCCCTGACCCGCATCCTTGAGGTTGAAGAGTTCGACGGCGTCATCGCGTTCGTGCGCACCAAGATGGCTACCGAGGACCTGGCTGACAAGCTGAAGTCCCGCGGTTTCCAGGCCGCCGCCATCAACGGCGACATCCCGCAGCAGCAGCGCGAGCGCACTGTGGACGCACTGAAGGAAGGCCGCATCGACATCCTCGTGGCCACCGACGTCGCGGCCCGCGGCCTTGACGTGGAGCGCATCAGCCACGTCATCAACTACGACATCCCGCACGACACCGAGTCCTACGTGCACCGCATCGGCCGCACCGGCCGTGCAGGCCGTTCGGGTGACGCCATCCTGTTCATGACGCCGCGCGAGAAGTACCTGTTGCGTTCCATCGAGAAGGCCACCCGCCAGCCGGTGGAGCAGATGCACCTGCCCACGGCCGAGAGCGTGAACACGCTGCGCCTGGGCAAGTTCGCCGAGCGCATCACGGAAACCCTCGCGTCCGAGGACGTTGCTCCTTTCCGCGACCTGATCGCCTCCTACGAGGAAGAGCACAACGTTCCCGCTGCGGAGATCGCTGCAGCCCTTGCCGTCATGGCACAGGGCGGCCAGCCGCTGCTGGTGAAGGAACTGCCCGCAGCTCCCGAGTTCCAGAAGCGCGAGCGCTCCAAGGACGGTTTCGGCTCGCGTGGACCGACCCGTACGCTCACCGAGGGCAACGCCACCTACCGGATCGCCGTGGGACGCCGCCAGCGCGTCATGCCGGGCTCCATCGTGGGCGCCATTGCCAACGAGGGCGGCATCTCCTCGGCCCAGATCGGCGGCATCGACATCCGCTCGGACCACTCCCTCGTGGAGCTCCCGGCGGACCTGAGCCCCGAGCAGCTGCGCGCCCTGTCCCGCACCCGGATCGGCGGCGAGCTGATCCACCTTGAGCTGGACAACGGCCGCAAGCCCTCCGGCGACCGCGGCTCCTACCAGGGCAACCGCGGCGGTGACCGTGGAGGCAACTTCAAGGGCAACGGCGGGTTCAAGAAGGAATTCCGGAAGTCCGACGGCGAGCGTTCCTCCGCTGACCGCGGCGGCCGCTCCTACAGCGAGCGTTCCTCCTTTGGTGCTGACAGCGGCGCCAGCCGCGGCCAGGCCAGCGACTCCCGTTTTGGCGGCCACGGCGACGGCTCCCGCAAGCCGCGCCACGGCAATGAAGGCGGCCAGCGCGACTTCAACCGCAAGGGCAAGTGGTAAATCCGTCAGCTAGCTGACAAGGCGCCTGTGGGCCGGCTTTCGAGCCGGCCCACAGGCGTTTAAGGCGTGCAGTAGTGAATGTCTGACGGCGGACCGCGGCGGGGAGTGTGAACCTCCGGCCGCCCCTTCTTCACCTGCCCCCTCCCGTGAGTTTTTGTCCAGATATGCAGACTCCGAGTGCGCCAAAGTCTGCATATCTGGACAAAAACTCGAGGGGGAGTGTGGGGATCGACACATTCTTGTTGCGGGCCCCCAGGAAAAGGCTCCGGCCCGGGCAGCCCGCGCTGGTTGCAGGGTTCCCGTTCCCCTGATTTTCCGGCATTTTTCGGCTGATAGGGCGCTCGTCAGACACCTGTTCCAGCCCCTTTCCGCCTGCCCGGACGCCGATTTGTTGGTGGGTAAATCTTCCGGTAGAGTATTTACTCGTTGCCCCCCTAGCTCAGTGGTAGAGCGCGTTCTTGGTAAGAACGAGGTCACCGGATCGATTCCGGTGGGGGGCTCTGGATGAGGGCCTGTGTCAAGGCGGTTTTGACCGGCTTGGCGCAGGTTTTTCTCATTCGTGGCGGTGTAGCTCAGTTGGTTAGAGCGCACGACTCATAATCGTGAGGTCGGGAGATCGAGCCTCCCCACCGCTACAGGCTAGGCCCCCCGGATTCGTTGGGAATCCAGGGGGCCTTTTTGGTTTAACCAAGGCCTCCTTGAGCCGAGTCTCCTATCCAAGACTGCTATGCCGTGCATTCCATTGTTCCTGCCCGGGATCTACGGTGCCATGGTTCTATACACAAAAATGCCGGCTCGGGGGGCCGCCACGTAGTCAGGAGATACACCGTTGGCCATCACCTCGGAAGCCCCGCGCACAGCGTCGCGGCACATGTGGAAGTTGTTTGTTTACAGCGGCATCGGCGCATTCATGTTTTTCGTGCCGGTGACGATAGCGGGCAAGAACACCATCATGCTGGACCACATCGTCTCGTTCCTCCAAGCGGGCATCGCCCCGGTCCTGCCCTTCTATGCGCTGGCCGTGATTATCGCCGGCGCCGCATACCCCTTCATCGCCGGAACCTGGAAAAGGTCCGCGGTTGAGGTGGTCTTCTCCCTGCTGAAAGTGGTGGGGATGGTGGTGGGCTTCATGATGGTCTTCAAGGTAGGGCCGGCGTGGCTGTTTGAACCGGGCATGGGACCGTTCCTGTTTGAAAAGCTCGTCATTCCCGTGGGGCTGCTTGTCCCCATCGGCGCGGTGTTCCTGGCGCTCCTGGTCAGCTATGGCCTGCTGGAATTCATCGGTGTCATGGTCCAGCGCGTGATGCGCCCCATCTGGCGAACCCCTGGTCGGTCCGCCATCGACGCCGTCGCCTCCTTTGTGGGCAGCTACTCCCTGGGCCTGCTCATCACCAACAGGGTCTACAAGGAAGGCAAATACACCGCCCGCGAGTCTGCCATCATTGCCACAGGGTTCTCGACCGTGTCCGCCACGTTCATGGTGATAGTGGCCAAGACGCTTGACCTGATGGGCCAGTGGGCCGCTTACTTCTGGGTCACGTTCCTGGTCACGTTCGTTGTCACCGCCATCACCGTCAGGATCTGGCCGTTGAACAGCATCCCCGACGAGTATCACCCGGAGGCCGTGCCGCAGCCGGAGGAGGACGTTACCGGGCGCCGGCTGTCGGTCGCCTGGCGTGAGGCCCGGCAGACAGTGGAAGCAGCGCCCTCGCTCGCAGTGAACGTGTGGACCAACGTCCGGGACGGCGTGCTGATGGCCATGGCCATTCTCCCCTCAATCCTTTCCATCGGCCTGCTGGGACTGGTCCTTGCCACCTACACTCCCGTGTTCGACTGGCTGGGCTTCCTCTTCTATCCCTTCACCTGGGCGCTGCAGCTGCCGGAACCCATGCTGGTGGCCAAAGCCAGCGCCGTGGGTGTTGCAGAGATGTTCCTTCCCGCGCTCCTCGCCGCCGAAGCGGTCCCGGTGGTCAAGTTTGTTGTGGGTGTTGTTTCCGTATCAGGGATCATCTTCTTCTCCGCGCTGGTCCCGTGCATCATGGCCACGGACATCCCGATTCCGGTCTGGAAGCTGGTGGTCATCTGGTTCCAGCGGGTTGTCTTGACGCTGATCCTTGTGACCCCCATAGCGTTCCTATTGTTTCCGTCCTAGAGCTCGGGGCTGGATTCAGCTGAAGGTCCTGGGCGGGGCCGGCGGCCTTGGCCGGCCCCGCCCTCACGTGCGTGACAACTTCCCCGTTTCGCCGTAGCTTTGCGGCGACTGAGGTTGGGGGAAAGTGCGTGGACATTCTTGACGAAATCATGGTTCCGTTCAGATGGCTCGTGTCCGTGGTTATGGTTGGCTTCCACGATGCCCTGGGTGCCATCGGAATGCCCCCAGAAGACGGCTGGACCTGGACGTTGTCCATTATTGGGCTGGTGCTGGTGATCCGGGCGGCACTGATCCCGGTGTTCCTGAAACAGCTCGATGCCCAGCGCCGGATGCGGCTACTGCAGCCGGACCTGAAGGAGCTTCAGGAAAAGTACAAGGGTAAAACCAACGCGTTATCCCGCCAGGCCATGGCCGAGGAGCAGATGGCGTTGTACGGGAAGCACGGCACCAACCCGTTCTCGGCCTGCCTTCCAATGCTGGTCCAGGTGCCGTTCTTCCTGGCCCTGTTCCAGGTCCTCTCCGGCATCAGCACGAGGGCCCGGCAGGAGCAGGGGATCGGCGCGATGTCCCATGCCCAGGTGCTGCAGTTCGATCAGTCCAGGATCTTCGACGCACCGCTGTCCGCGTCGGTGCTGCACGGAGGCGATGGCAACCAGACTGCCGTGGCTGTCCTGACCCTCCTGATGATCCTGGTGATGATCGCGGCCCAGTTCATCGCGCAAAAGCGGACCATGGCAAGAAGCGACGCCGCCGGCGCCCCGGAAAGCCCGTATATGAGGCAGCAAAAGCTGATCCTGTACATCCTGCCGGTTGTGTTTGGCCTGGGCGGCATCCTCTTTCCAATCGGGGTGCTCGTCTATTGGACGGTCACCAACCTCTGGACAATGGCCCAGCAGCTCCTCGTCCGTGACCGGCGGACATCCGGCACTGCCTAGCGCCGCCCGGAACCAGCGTGGCAGCTCTTACGCAATGCCGCAGGCGCAGGCAGAATGGGCCAATGGCTGACCTGATCTACACCGGAATCGCATCCCTGGACGGCTACCTGGCGGACAGCGACGGCAACTTCGACTGGAGCGCGCCCGATGAGGAAGTCCACGCCTTTGTCAACGATCTGGAGCGCGACGCCGGGACCTACCTTCTGGGGCGGCGCATGTACGGCGTCATGTCCGTGTGGGAAACGCTGGGAGGGCCGGACGACCCGCCTGTGATCCAGGACTACGGACGGATCTGGCGGGCGGCGGACAAGATTGTCTTCTCGAAAACCCTGGAGGAACCACCCGCTCCGCGGACGACAGTCCGGCGCTCCTTCGATCCCGCCATGGTCAGGGATTTGAAAGCGGATGCCAGCGGCAGTATCGGCGTGGGTGGCGCGACCCTTGCCGCCGCTGCGCTCCGGGCCGGGCTGGTGGACGAATGCCGGATCTTCCTCAACCCGGTGGCCGTAGGTGGCGGCCTGCGTTTCCTTCCGGACGGCCTAAACCTCCGGCTCGAACTCCTGGACGAGCGGCGGTTCGGGAACGGCGTCATGTACCTGCGCTACCGCATCGCGGGCTGACGCCGGCCGCCGCCGACGCGCCGGTGGCGTGGCATCGGCGGGCCGGGGGAGCAGAATAGGGCCATGACCCGAATCGCAATCATCGGCGGCCATGGCAAAGTGGCCCTGCACCTGTCCAGCCTCCTCACGGACGAGGGGCACAGTGTCACCTCGTTCATCCGCAACCCGGACCATGCCGGCGACGTTGCGCAAACCGGCGCAACGCCGTCGGTCCTTGACGTGGAAAATGCGACGACGGCGGAGATCGCCGTTGCGCTGAAAGGCCACGACGCCGTGGTCTGGTCCGCAGGCGCGGGTGGCGGGGACCCGGCGCGGACGTACGCGGTGGACCGTGACGCCGCGATCCGGTCGATGGATGCCGCAGCGGAGGCCGGGGTGGGGCGCTACGTGATGGTTTCCTACCTCGGAGCCGGCAGGAACCATGGCGTGCCGGAAAGCAACAGCTTCTATGCCTACGCCGAGGCCAAGGCCGCTGCCGACGATTACCTGCGCACCACGGGCCTGGCGTGGACCATCCTGGGCCCCGGAGCCTTGACGGACAAGCCGGGGAGCGGCCTGATCGACGTCGACCCGTCACCGGAGGGCAGCCGCGAAACCTCCCGCAGCAACACCGCAAGCGTCGCCGCGGCAGTCCTGGAAATGCCGGAGACCGCGGGCAGGACCATCGAGTTCTGTGACGGCAGCCTGCCTATCGCCGCCGCACTGCAGCCGCCCGCGTAAGGTGAGGCTCTTCTAGGAAACGGGCTGGGCGGGCTTCGGGAACGAAGCGGGATACAGGTCCAGTGCGTGCTCTTCGACGTAATCCAGGGCTAGGCGGATAGCTCCGATTGAAACGATGCCGTCTCCAAGGGAGGAGGCCTCCACCCGGGGCGGAGTGAAGGTAAACTTCGGCAGCTGCTCCTCGATGAAGGGAATGAGCGCGCGCGCAGAGGCTGCGACGCCTCCCGCGAGGACGACGAGCTCCGGGTTTGCCAGGGTGCTCACGGAACCGATGACACGGGCCATGCGCTGTGCCATCCGGTTGAGGACGTCCTGTGCGACGTGGTCGCCGTTCTTGGCTGCGGCAAAGACCATCTCGGCCGTGAGGCGGTCCGGGCCGTTGCCACACAGCTCACGCAGCTGCGTGTCGGCGCTTGAGGCGAGCGCTTCCTGGCCCCAAAGCGCTACATAGTGCGCGATGCCGAGGGTGTCGCCGACACCTTCGACATTGTCCAGGTATCCCAGCTCGCCAAAGCCGCCAAGCTGCCCGTGCAGCAGACGGCCTGATTCCAGGATGCCGGCGCCTAGACGGCCCCCGGTGAGCATAACGACGAGGTTGTCGACGCCCTGGGCCGTGCCCCGCCAGCGTTCAGCCAGTGCCGCCAGATTGGCATCGTTTTCCAGGAGCACGTGCCAGCCGTGCCTCTCGGAGACATGCCGGCGGACATCGAACGACTTCCAGAATTCCTGAACCGTGAGGACTTCGCCGTCGCGACTTACCGGGGCGGCGACTCCAACCGTTACAGCCAGGACAGAGTCCGCGGACACTGCCGCCTTCTCCAGGGCCTCCGCGGCAATCCGGTCCAGGACATCGGCGCGCTCGTCAGCGCTTACGTTGAAGGCCCGGAAGGGCGTGGTTACCCTGGCGAGGGCGTTTCCCCCCATGTCGGCGACGATGGTGGTGATCTTGTTGGCCCCAATATCGATGCCCAGGACGCTGGCCGCGCGGTCGTCGAAAACGAACCTGCGCGCCGGCCTGCCTTTGATATATCCCTCCGCGCCCCGTTGGGTTTCCATTTCCCGGAGCCAACCGAGCCGGACCAGCTCATCACAAATCGAGATCACCGTGGCCCGGGAAAGCCCGGTGGCCGCCATGAGGTCCGTGCCCGTCATGATGCCGGCCCCGCGCATTGCCTTGAGCATCGCACTGGCGTTGACCCTACGCACCAACTGCGTTGACGGTGCAGTCTCAGTCCTCATTGGGCGCTCCCATTCTGGCCTGCTCACAGGACGTGAAGGCGATTCTAAATTTAGGTCATAAATATAGCCGAGGAAACATTCGCCCCAGTGCTTGACGGTGTGGCCTACACCCGCGCATACTAACGATAGGAGCTAAATTTACGCCCTATATAAACTCTGCGGCGAAGTATCAGCCGTCCCCGCCGCCATGCGGCGTTCTGCCGCACCACGAAAGGACGAGGGTGTCTTTGAAATTGACGCGCACACTACGTACCGCAGTGCTGGGCCTATGCCTGGCACTGCTCGCCGGCCTCCTCTCAGGCTGCACGGGAGACTCCGGCAAGGAGACCATCCGGTTCACGTTCAGCAAGCGGGAAGCAATAGGCTTCATGACCAAGCTGGTGGCCGATTACAACGCCTCGCAGGACAGCACCGAGGTCATTCTGGACACTTCCGGGGTCGACGTCGTTTCAGCGAGCTTCGTCCGGGGCAACCCGCCGGACATCGCACTCGCGAACTACAACATGGAAACGGCCAGGTTCGTGCAGCGCGGTGCGCTGAGTGACCTGTCCGGAACCCAGGCTGCCACCCGGGTCCGGAAGGACCTGCAGCCACTGATGGACCAGTACGGTTCGTACCCGGACCGGACCAGCGCCCTGCCGTACTCGGTCATGGCGTCCTCCGTGATTTACAACAAGGAGATCTTCGCCGCCCACGGAATTGAGGTGCCAGAGACCTGGAGTGAGCTGCTCGCAGCGTGTGACGCGCTGAAAGCCGCGGGTGTGACGCCGTTCTACGCCACGTGGAAGGACGACTGGACGGTGGCCCAGGGATGGTTTGACTACTCTGTGGGCGGCCAGCTGGACACCCTCGACTTCTTTGACAAGCTTGCCGAAGCCGGCACGGACGTCGGACCCGACTCGCCGGCGTCATTTCAAAAAGACTTTGAACAGCCTGTCGAGAAGATGCTGAAACTGGCGGGCACCTACGTCAATAAGGACGCCGCGAGCCGCGGCTACGGCGACGGGAACCTCGCGTTTTCCCAGGGCAAAGCAGCCATGTACCTGCAGGGCCCGTGGGCGTTCAGCGAGATCGCGAAGACTGCGCCCGATCTCCAGCTCGGAACCTTTCCACTGCCGATGACGGAGAACCCCGAGGACCTGCGCGTGCGGGTCAACGTCGATCTCGCGGCGTGGATTCCGGAGGAATCCAAGCACAAGGAGGCTGCGCGCGCCTTCCTGGAGTATCTCTACCAGCCGGAAATCATCGAGGCGTACAACAAGTCGCAGCTGGGCTTCACGCCCACCACCGATGCGGACGCAGCCCCGGACCCGCGTATCGAGGGGATGGTGGAGTACTACGACAAGGGCTCTGTCTATCAGGGACCGTCGGTGCTGGTACCGCGCACCATCCCCATCATGAACTACACCCAGGCGCTCGTGTTGGGCGCAGATCCTGCAGCCACCTTCCGAACACTCGACGCAGACTGGGCGCGCCTGGCGTTTCGCCAGTAGCCCAGAACAAGGGAGCCAGACACATGTCCACCACCACAGCAACCAGACGCGGGCAGGGACGCCCCGAAAGCCGCAGCAGGCGGAGGGTCGAACCGATCTTCTACTTTTTCCTCCTGCCAAGCCTCGTTCTCTTTACGCTGGCGATCACGGTTCCAGGCCTCGTTGGCATCTTCTTCAGCTTCACGGATTCCATCGGAATCGGCGACTGGGAGTTCGCAGGCCTGACCAACTACATTGCAATTTTCAGCGATCCAGCCATTCTGCAGAGCTATCTGTTCACCTTCGGCTTCTCTATCGTCACCGTGCTTGTGGTGAACGTCATCGCCTTCCTCCTCGCCGTGGGGCTCACTTCGCAGATCCGCATGAAGACAGCCCTGCGAACCATCTTTGTTATCCCCATGGTGGTCTCCGGCATCATCATCGCCTACGTTTTCAATTTCCTGTTCTCAAATTCGCTGCCCTCTGCAGGTGCGGCGGCAGGAATCTCCTGGCTGGAGACGAGCCTCCTGGCAAACCCCGACCTTGCATGGATCGCCATTGTTGTGGTCACCGCCTGGCAGGCCGTGCCCGGGGCGCTGCTGATCTATATCGCCGGCCTCGTCTCAATCCCGGGGGACGTGTATGAGGCTGCGGAGATCGACGGCGCCAGCAAGTTCCAGCAGCTCCTGAAGATCACCGCTCCGCTCGTGGCCGGCTATGTGGTCATCAACATCATCCTCGGCTTCAAGGGCTTCCTCAACGCGTACGACATCATCGTCGGACTCACGAACGGCGGCCCGGGAACCTCAACAAGAAGCATCGCGATGACCGTCATCGCCGGCTTCAACGGCGGCGACTACGCCTACCAGATGGCCAACGCCACGATCTTCTTCGTCGTCGCTGTCCTCATCTCTCTCCTGCAGCTTTCGCTGACTCGCGGACGGAACACACTCTAATGACCACACCATCCACCCTCACCGCCGAGGAACTCCACCGCACCGAACCAGTCCCCGCCGGGAGCGGACGACGACGCCCAGGTATAAAGGTCGAGCGGGTGAACTGGCCGGGGACCATCATCCTGGTCCTTTGTGCCGTCACGGTTCTGCTCCCGCTCTACGTGACCGTGTCCATGGCTTTGAAAACCCAGGGGCAGGCTGTGGACGGCAACGCCTTCTCCTTCCCTGCACCGTTCAGCATCGACGGCTTTGTCCAGGCGTGGACTTTGACGAACTTCCCCGTCGGCGCCGCAATGTCGCTGCTGGTCACGGCCGGGACCGTCGCAGCGACGATCGTGCTGGCCGCATTCGCCTCGTATGCGATAGTGCGCAACTGGGAACGCAGGCTCTTCCGGTACTCCTTCTACTACCTGCTCGCAGCGATGTTCATCCCGTTTCCGGTCGTAGCCCTGCCGCAAATCCAGATGACCGGCCGCCTGGGCCTGGACAACCCGCTGGGCGTCATCCTGCTCGCCACTATGTTCCAGTTGAGCTTCAGCGTGTTGCTGTTCACGGCGTTCCTGCGGTCCATCCCCATGGAACTGGAAGAGAGCGCCCGCATTGACGGCGCCACCACCTGGCAGACCTTCTGGCAACTGATCTTCCCCCTGCTGGCGCCGATGAGCGCCACGGTCGGAATTTTTGCCTTCCTTTACGCCTGGAACGACTTCATGATGCCTTCCCTGATCATCTCCGACCCGGCACTGCAAACCCTTCCAGTCCGGCAGAACCTGTTCCAGACCCAGTTCAGCAACAACTACCACGTGTCCTTTGCGTCCTATCTGATGGCCATGGCACCGGCCATCGTGGCTTACCTCTTTACCCAGCGGTGGGTCATGGCCGGCGTCACACAGGGTGCCGTCAAGGGCTAATCGCAGCCAGACTGTAAGCCATCACTAAACCCCCGGAAAGGGGAAACCGCTTGTCCATCCTCGCCAGCCAGACGCACCATGCCGACAACGGACCCGCGGACGCCACCAACTGGTGGCGCCAGGCCGCGGTTTACCAGATCTATCCACGCAGCTTCGCCGACTCAAACGGAGACGGGATTGGGGACCTCAAGGGCATCACTGCGAAGGTGCCGTACTTGAAGGACCTGGGGATCGACGCCGTCTGGCTGAGCCCGTTTTATCCCTCGGCCCTGGCTGACGGCGGCTACGACGTTGATGACTACCGCGACGTCGATCCCAAGATCGGCAGCCTGGCAGATTTCGATGCAATGGCCGCGGCCCTGCACGCCGCCGGTATCAAAGTGATCGTGGACATTGTTCCGAACCACTCCTCCAACCGGCACGCCTGGTTCCTGGAAGCCCTGGCCGCGCCCAAGGGGTCACCGGCCCGGCAGCGGTACCACTTCAGGGACGGGAAGGGCGAGCACGGCGAACTGCCGCCGTCGGACTGGACAGCCGCTTTCGGCGGCCCGGCCTGGTCCCGGGTGGACGACGGCCAGTGGTACCTGCACACCTTCACTCCCGAGCAGCCGGACTGGAACTGGGACAACCCCGAGGTCCGTGCGGACTTCCTCACGACGTTGCGTTTCTGGGCTGACCGCGGCGTTGACGGCTTCCGCGTGGACGTGGCCAACCTTCTGGTCAAGGACCTCCCCGCCGAGCTTCCCAGCAAGCAGGAACTGGACGCGATGGACCGCGCCTCCGGGACGCACCCGCTCATGGACCGCGATGAAGTCCATGAGATCTACGCAGAATGGCGCAAGGTATTCAACGAGTATGACCCGCCGCGGTTTGCCGTGGCGGAGGCGTGGGTGGAAACCGCCGAGCGGCGCGCCAAGTACGCCTCCCCTGAAGGACTGGGCCAGGCTTTCAGCTTCGATCTGCTCCTGGCTGACTTCAACGCCGCCCAGTTCCGCACCATCATCACGGACAACCTCGACCAGGCACGTCTCACCGGGTCCACCACCACCTGGGTCTTTTCGAACCACGACGTCACCCGCCACGCCACCCGTTACGGTCTAGAACCGCTCAACGGGCGGCCGGGGAAGCCGGGGGTGGACTGGGTCAAAGCGGGTGGTCCCCGCGAAAAACTGGACGTGGAAGGGGGCCTCCGCCGCGCCAAGGCCGCCACGTTGCTGATGCTCGCCCTTCCCGGCTCCGCGTACCTCTACCAGGGGGAGGAACTGGGCCTGCACGAGGTGGCTGACATTCCCGCTGGCCGGCGCCAGGACCCGTCATTCTTCCGCGGCGCGGAGTACGACGGCCTGGGCCGGGACGGCTGCCGCGTGCCTTTGCCCTGGGAACCCTCGGGACCATCCTTCGGCTTCGGTGCCAACGGTGCCCACCTGCCCCAGCCGGACTGGTTCGCCGAATATGCAGCCAGCAGCCAGGAAGCCAGCGACACCTCAACCCTGAACTTCTACCGCCAGGCCTTGGCCCTGCGCCACGAACTCCAGGGTGCCGAGACCCTGGAATGGAGCGGCAGCGGAGATGAACAGGTGCTGCACTTCGTTCGCCCGGGCGGCTGGCACGTCGTGGCGAACTTCGGTACGGCCGCCGTCGAACTTCCTGACGGCAAGGTCCTGATCTCCAGCGGAGGGTTCCAAGGCGGCAAGCTCCCGGGAGAATCAACAGCCTGGCTCAGGGCCTGATGCGGCGTCCGGTTGGGGCAGCTAGCGGACTGTTGACCTTCCCCGCCCGGCCGGAACATACTGGTCACTAGAAAATTTAGATACTAAATAAAAGGAGTGTTGTGAGCACCACCGCCACCCTGGCAACCCTGTCCGATTCCGGCCACCTGTCCGATCCGAACTGGTGGCGGCAGGCAGCTGTCTACCAGATCTACCCGCGCAGTTTTGCCGATTCCAACGGAGACGGCATCGGCGACCTCAAGGGCATTACGTCCAAGGTGCCGTACCTGAAGTCCCTGGGTATCGACGCCGTGTGGCTGAGCCCGTTCTACCCCTCGGCGCTCGCAGACGGCGGCTACGACGTGGATGACTACCGCGACGTCGATCCCAAGCTGGGCACCCTGGATGACTTCGACGAGATGGCCAAAGCGCTGCACGGGGCCGGCATCAAGCTCATCGCGGACATCGTCCCCAACCACTCCTCAAACCGCCACGAGTGGTTCAAGGAAGCGCTGGCCTCGCCCAAGGGCTCGCCCGCCCGGGACCGATACATCTTCCGTGACGGCAAGGGCCCCAACGGCGAATTCCCGCCGTCGGACTGGGACTCCGTCTTCGGCGGCCCCGCCTGGGAGCGCATCACCGAACCCGACGGCAGCCCCGGCCAGTGGTACATGCACATCTTCGCCAAGGAGCAGCCGGACCTGAACTGGTCCAACCGCGAGGTCCGCGACGACTTCCTCAAGACCCTGCGCTTCTGGTCCGACCGCGGCGTGGACGGCTTCCGGGTGGACGTGGCGCACGCCCTCACCAAGGACCTCACCGAGCCGCTGCTGTCCAAGCTGGAACTGAGCGCCGCCAACACCGGTGTGGACGGTTTCCACGACGGGACGCACCCGTTCTGGGACCGCGACGAGGTCCACGAGGTGTACGCCGAGTGGCGTGAGGTCTTCAACGAGTACAACCCGCCGCGCACCGCCGTGGCCGAAGCCTGGGTGCATGCCACCCGCCGCGCCCGCTACGCCAGCCCGGAGGGGCTCGGCCAGGCCTTCAATTTCGACCTCCTGCAGGCCGATTTCGACGCCGACGAGTTCCGCGAGATCATCACCCGCAACCTGGCCGAGGCCGCCGCCACCGGCGCCTCCTCCACCTGGGTGTTCTCCAACCACGACGTTGTCCGGCACGCCACCCGCTACGGCCTGCCGCAGGTTTCCAAGAGCAAGGCGGGGGCCAAGGGCCAGGACGGCAAGGAGTGGCTGCTTGCCGGCGGCCCCAAGGAACAGCTGGACGTGGAGCTCGGTGAACGCCGGGCGCGCGCCGCAACGCTCCTGATGCTGGCGGTTCCGGGCTCCGCCTACCTGTATCAGGGTGAGGAACTGGGCCTGCAGGAAGTGGCGGAGATCCCCGAATCCGAACGCCAGGACCCCTCCTTCTTCCGGAACAGGGGAGTGGAGATTGGCCGGGACGGCTGCCGCGTGCCCCTGCCCTGGAAGGTGGAAGGCACCTCCTTCGGTTTTGGCGACGGCGGCGCGCACCTGCCGCAGCCGGACTGGTTCAGCAAGTACGCCGTGGAGGCGCAGGACGGCACCGAAGGCTCCACGTTGGAGCTGTACCGCACCGCCCTGAGGCTGCGCCACGAGCTCCAGGCGGATGAGGACCTGGAATGGGTGGAGAACGCCAACCCTGAGGTCCTGCACTTCCGCCGCCCGGGCGGCTGGCAGTCCGTGACCAACTTCGGGGACACCGCCGTCGACCTTCCCGAAGGGACCGTGCTTGTCAGCAGCGCACCGCTGGAAGACGGCAGGCTGCCCGGGAACACCACCGCATGGCTGCGCTGATGCCTGTACCCGTCCCGGAAGGGCGGCCTGCCTGATGCAGGAACTCATTTATGGCTGCATGGGCCTGGGCGGCAGCTAGTCCGACGAGCCGCATGGCACTGAACATGTGGACCAGGCTGCGGCCGCCGTCGGGGCCGCGCTTGATGCCGGGATCACCTTGTTCGACCATGCGGACATCTACCGCAGCGGCAAGTCGGAGGCCGTGTTTGGCGAGGTCCTGGCCGCTGAGCCGGGGCTGCGCGGCCGCATCAGGCTGCAGACCAAATGCGGCATCCGGCTGAACGAGCGCGGGCTGCAGACGCATTATGACCTCAGCCGGGATGCCATCCTGGAGCGGGTCAACGGAAGCCTGCATCGGCTGCGGACCGACTATGTGGACATCCTCCTGCTCCACCGGCCGGACCCGTTGACGGACCCGGCGGAGGTGGCCGCCGCCGTCGGGCAGCTGATGGCGGAGGGCAAGGTCCGGCAACTGGGCGTGTCCAACATGTCCGGGTCGCAGATCGAGGCGCTGCAGGACCGGCTGGAAACCCCGGTGGTGGCGAACCAGCTGGAGATGAGCCTGCTCAAGCGTGCCTGGCTGGAAAGCCAGGTGCTGGTCAACCACGCCGAGCACCTGGACTACAGCTTCCCGCACGGCACCCTTGAGTACTGCGTGCGCAACTCCATCACGCTGCAGGCCTACGGTTCGCTGGCGCGCGGCCTGTACACGGGGGCGGAACCGGAAAGCCCGGCATCGGCCGATGCCGCCACCGCCGAGCTCGTGGCACGGCTGGCGGGGGAGTACGGCAGCTCCGGGGAGTCCGTCCTGCTGGGATGGCTGATGAAGCATCCGGCGGGCATCGCGCCGGTGATCGGGACCGTCAATCCGGAACGGATCCGTGCGTGTGCTGACGCTGCCCGCGTGGCCCGGGAGATGACCCGGGTTGACTGGTACCGGCTCTGGGTGACGGCACGGGGCAGCAACATCCCCTGACCCATCCCAACTAAGTCGCAGCAGGTGTCGTTTTGAGCGCTCAAAACGACACCTGCTGCTACCTACTTTCCGGCAAGGTCCGGTCATATGGGGTTTAGTTCGTATTGATCCCCACAAGCAGGCCATTTTCTTCGGCGTCGGGGTTGCGGGGCGGATACGGTAGATACATGACGTCTACCATCGCCACCGAGACCGTAAGGCCGGAACGCAATATCCCAGCAGAAATCGCCCGTTCCTGGCTTCTGGTCAATGCCATGAAGACAGAGCTGTTCGATCAGTCCGCGGTGTCGCGTGCTGACTCGATCATCCTGGATATTGAAGATGCCGTGGACCCGTCGCAGAAGGACCACGCACGGAACAACGTGGTTGACTGGCTGACCGCCGGCGGCAAGGCCTGGGTCCGGATCAATGACGCCACCAGCCGTTTCTGGGCTGATGACCTGGCAGGCCTCCGCGGCACGCCGGGGCTCCTGGGTGTCATGCTGGCCAAGACCGAGTCCGCCGACCAGGTGACGGAGAGCTTCCACCGGATGGACGGCAAGACGCCGGTCATCCCGCTGGTGGAGTCTGCGCTGGGCATCGAGGAAGCAAACAACATCGCCAAGGCACAGGGCGCCTTCCGCCTGGCGTTCGGTTCCGGCGACTTCCGCCGCGACACGGGCATGGCAGCCACGCCCGAGGCCATGGCCTACCCCCGCGCCAAGCTCGTCGTCGCCAGCCGCGTGGGCAACCTTCCCGGCCCCATCGACGGGCCCACCGTGGGCACCAACCACCCCATCCTGCGCGAGCAGACGGGCATCACCGTGATGATGGGCATGACCGGCAAGCTCTGCCTGGCCATCGACCAGACCCCCGTCATCAACGAGGTCATCAGCCCCACGCCCTCGGACGTCGCCTGGGCCACGGACTTCATGGCGGACTTCGAGGCCAACGGCCGCGTTATCCGTGACGGCTCCGACCTGCCCCGCCTGGGCCGCGCCGAAAAGATCATGAAGCTCGCGGTAGCCTTTGGGGTGCAGCCGGCGCTGTAGTCCACACGCTTTCACTTCAGGAGACCCCGTGACCGATACCCGTTATCTGGTCCACGGGGTCTCTTGGCCTGCGCCTCCTGAGGCGGCAGCGGGCGGAAGTGCCGGTCCGAGCCCGTACCTCCGCCTCCAGGCGCCGGACGGCACCTTCCGCGAGGTAACGCTCGACGCCGGGACGCGACTGGGCTTCCGGCTCGCCGGCGAGGGGAAGCACTGCCTCGGCCACCATGTGGTGCACGGCCCCGCCCACCGGGACCACGTCCTCTGCGCCAGGCGGGCCTCCGCAGTCCGCGGACACCAGTGCGAGCGGTGTTTCGTGGTGGACGACTCCCGGCTCATCCACGACTTCCACCGGGGCGGCCGGGTCCCGCCCGGGCTGCGCAGCTACCTGATGCAGCCCCACTGGCTCTACGTTGCCACCTTCGCCAAGGGCGCCAGCAAGGTGGGCACTGCGGCGGAGCTCCGCAAATGGCAACGCCTCGCGGAGCAGGGAGCCGTGGCGGCGGGCTATGTTGCCCACGCCGCAGACGGCCGCGTGGTGCGGATCCTCGAGGACCTGGTCACGCGCGAGGCGGGGCTTCCGCAGCAGGTCCGGTCCGCAGCCAAGGCTGCGGCGCTGGCTTCCCCGGCCCCGGCAGGCTGGCTCAGAGGCCATAACGCGGCCCTCGCCGCTTCCGCCCGCGGAGTAGTCTCGCGGTCCGGCGCTGAAGGATTCCACGTGGTGGAGGAGGCCTGGAGCAGGCCGGACCTGGCCGGCCCGCTTTGTTCCGCGAGCCGCCGGCACCTGTATCCGCACGCCCTCGCGGCCGGCTCCCACGGCTTCACCATTACTTCACTGTGCGGCAGCTTCGCCCTGGCGACCATCGATGGCACCGGGCTGGAGTTCGTGGTGGATCTCGGCCAGCTCAAGGGCCGGAGCATCGAACTGGGCCAGTTCACTTCCGAGGTGCCTGCCGTCCAGGAGGCGCTGTTCTGAGCCTGCGTCCCGGCGACCAGCCTGCAGCTGCCCGTGCGGCCCCCGGTAGACTGGCAGGGTGCTGAACGAATTCTGGGCCACCGCGCCAACCCGCTACAAAGTCCTGGTTTTCAGTGCGATGGGCCTGATCGCCGTCGGAATTATCCTCAACCTGGTAGGCAACACCAGCGGCAACTCAGGACTCGCGACGGCGTCCCTTCCGGTAATCGGCCTGGGCCTGGTCCTGCACATCGCCGGGATTGTGGTCCGCGGCCAGGCGATCAGGAAAGGCTACAAGCGGTAGGCGGCGTTCCGGCGGACGTGGCTGCGGGCGTGTTCCACCGCGTCCCCGAGGTGCTCGAAGAGGTGCTTGTGGTGCCGCAGGGACCGGATCACTCCCACGTTCGTCACCAGCTGCAGGTGGTCCGGCCGGACACCCTTGAGTAGTACGGTGATGCCCCGGAGCTCGAGCGCGGAGACCACCTCCACCAGTGCATGCGCGCCCGTGGCGTCGAGCATCCGCAGCTGGGAAAGCCTGATGATGGCCACCTGGACGTCCTTAACCTGGCTGATCTCCTGCAGGATCCGTTCGGCGGCGCCGAAGAACATGGCCCCGTCCAGCCGGAGGACGGCTATGTGCTCGTCACCCTCGGCGCGCGGTCCGGGGATCTCCTCCCGCTGCACGCTGCTCAGCGAGGCGAACGTGCGCAGGGCAAAGAGGGCCGCCGCCGCGAGCCCTATCTGGATGGCAATGATCAGGTCGAACGCCACCGTGATGGCCGCCGTCAGGATGAAGACGGCGGCGTCGGACCTGGTGGAGCGGAGGATCGCCGCGACGGTCCGCCGGGACACCATCCGCACCGCAGTGACCATCAGGACCCCGCCGAGGGCTGCCAGCGGAATCCGGCTGACCATTCCTGAGGCGAGGTAGACAATCGCCAGCAGCACCACGGCGTGGACAGCGGCAGCCAGGCGGGTTTTTGCACCGGACCTGACGTTCACGGCTGTCCGTGCGATGGCCCCCGTGGCGGGCATGCCGCCGAAGAGGCCCGCAGCGATTGACGCCAGGCCCTGGCCTGTCAGCTCCCGGTCCGGGCTGTACGGTCCACTCGGTCTGCCGTCCGGCCCGGTCATTCCTGCCGCAACCCGGGCAGACAGCAACGACTCGATGGCCGCAAGGCAGGCGATCGCCACCGCGGGCATGGCCAGGCTGCCCAGCAGATCCGGGTCAAAGGCGGGAACCGCCGGAGCGGGCAGGGAATGCGGCAGGGGGCCGATCCTGGGGATGTCCAGCCGGAACAGCTCGGCGGCCGCCGTGGCGAGGAGCACCGCGATCAGGCTGGCCGGCAGGGCCCTGAGCAGCTTCTGCACCAGGACCATTACGACGGCGACTCCCGCCACCACCGCGAGTGTCAGCAGGGCGGTCGGAAGAGTTGCGGCTGACGCCGCTTCAACGGCGGCGACAAGGGTGTTGTGTCCCGGGACGCCGGACGTTCCGGTGGCGAGCGGAACCTGTTGCAGGAAGATAATGGCGGCGATCCCCAGGGTGAAGCCTTCCACCACGGGCCATGGGATGAAGGCGACCGCCCGGCCCAGGCCGCTGAATCCCAGGACACAGACCAGCAGCCCCGCCATCAGTGACAACGGGGCCACGCTGCCGGCGCCGTGGACTGCCACCACGGGCGCCAGCACCACAACCATGGCACCGGTGGGGCCGGAGACCTGGACGGGTGATCCGCCCATCACGGCTGCCACCAGGCCGGCGACGATCGCAGTGATGAGCCCGGCCTCCGCACCCACTCCCGAGCTGACGCCGAACGCGAGGGCCAGCGGCAGGGCCACAATGCCCACCGTGATGCCGGCCAGCAGGTCGGTCCGCCACGATGTTCCAAGTCCCGCGTAATCCAGTTTCGAGGGCAGAAACCGGTTGGGGTGCCGCCTGGCGGTGCTGACGCCCGGGTTCACGAGGCGGCCCCGCCGGCCAGGTGTTCTGCAGGCAGCTGCTGCGCCAGCCGGAGCTGTTCGTTTGAATCGGCAAGGGTGTCCAGGAGGAACGTCCGCGCGATGGCAAGGAGTTGGGAAATCCCGGGGTGCGCCAGCCGGTAGGTGACGGCGTTGGCGGTACGCACGGAGGTCACCACCTTGTGCTTGCGCAACGTGGCCAGGTGCTGGGAGAGGTGCGAGGCTTCCAGCCTGGTCTCCGCCAGGAGGTAGCTCACTGCTGCGGTTTCCTGTGGCGCCGCCGCCAGCAGCTCAAGGATGCGGATCCTTGCAGGATGCGCCAGCCCCTTGAAGAGGTTGGCCTTGATCTCGTACAGCGGAGCCTGGGCGGAAGGCAGCATGGGAAGCTCCTCAACGTGACAGTGAAGACCAATAGACTGGCGCCAGTGAATTGATGGATTGATAAATTCATCATATCAGTGCTAAGCAAGCCCCCTGCCGGGTGCGCAACGATAGGCTTGAGGCCATGACTATCAATCCGGACCTGCAGGGCCGAAGCTACCCTGCCGCAGAGGTGTACGACGTTGGCCGTGAGAAGATCCGCGAGTTCGCCCGCGCCGTGAAAGCCACCCACCCCGCACACTTCGACGTCGACGCCGCCAAGGCCCTGGGCCACGGCGACCTGGTGGCTCCGCCCACCTTCGCCATCATCATGGCCCAGCGTGCCGACGCCCAGCTCATCGAGGATCCGGAAGCCGGCATCGACTTCTCCCGCGTGGTCCACGCAGACCAGCGCTTCATCCACCACCGGCCGATTTTCGCCGGAGACCGCCTCGTCGCGGAGCTCCACGTGGACGGCGTCCGGGCCATGGGCGGTGGTGCGATGATCACCACCCGGTCGGAAATCTTCGCCCTCGGCGCGGATGACTCCCGCGAACCCGTCACCACCACGTCGTCGTCCATCCTGGTCCGCGGAGAGGGACAGTAACCATGAGCCTCAGCATCCACGAACTCAGCGCCGGCCAGGAGATCGGCAGCCGCACCATCGAGGTCACGCGCACCGACCTGGTCAAGTACGCCGGCGCCTCCGGCGACTTCAACCCCATCCACTGGAACGAGGCCTTTGCCACCAGTGTGGAACTGCCGGGCGTCATCGCCCACGGCATGTTCACCATGGGCTCCGCCGTCCAGCTGGTGACCGACTGGGCAGGCGACCCGGCCGCCGTCGTCGACTTCCAGACCAGGTTCACCAAGCCCGTCCTGGTCACCGACACCACGGGCACGTCCGACGCCGGCGCCACCATCGAGGTCAGCGGCATCATTGGAAAGCTCGACGCCGAGGCGAACACCGCTCGGGTGGACCTCACCGTCATGGCCGCCGGCCAGAAGGTCCTGATGAAGGCCCAGGCGGTCGTCAAACTGGCATAGCCCGGGGAGCCGGGAACACTTTCCCGATAGGGTGGACAGGTGACTTCCACCCTGCTCTCCCAGCTGACCACGGCCGCCGTCGGGGGCCCTGCCCACAAGTTCATCAAGGCCGGTACCGAAGCTGAGATCATCGACGCCGTCCGTGCGGCGGATGCCGCGGGGGAGCAGCTGCTGATCATCGCCGGCGGCTCCAACCTGCTGATTTCCGACGACGGGTTCCCCGGAACCGTGGTCCAGGTCGCCTCGCAGGGGTTCACCGTCAACGCGGAGGACTCCTGCGGCGGCGTGGCCGTGGTGGTGCAGGCCGGGCACAACTGGGACAAGCTGGTGGAGCACGCGGTCCGCCACGCTTGGTCCGGGGTGGAGGCCCTGGCCGGCATTCCCGGATCAACGGGTGCGACGCCGGTGCAGAACGTGGGTGCCTACGGTGCCGACGTTTCCCAGACCATCGCGGCAGTGCGCACGTGGGACCGGGAGCGGAACGCAGTAAAAACCTTCACGAACTCGGAGCTGAAGTTCGGCTACCGGGACTCCATCCTCAAGCAGACCACCGTCAACGGCTCACCCCGGTACGTGGTGCTGACCGTGGAGTTCCAGCTGCCCCTGGGCCGGATGAGTGCGCCGATCCGTTACGCGGAACTCGCCCGTGCCCTTGGCGTCGAGGTGGGCAAGCGCGCGTACTCGAACGATGTGCGCCGCGAGGTGCTCCGGCTGCGCGCCTCCAAGGGCATGGTGTGGGACCCGCAGGACCGGGACACGTACTCCACGGGATCCTTCTTCACCAACCCCATCGTTCCGGCCGAGGTGGCTGCGGCCCTGCCGGAGGGCGCACCCCGGTACCCTGCCGGCCAGGACGGGCTGGTGAAGCTGTCCGCCGCCTGGCTGATCGACCAGGCCGGCTTTGCCAAGGGTTTCGGGCTGGAACTAGGCAGCGTCAGCGGCGGGCGGGCCTCCCTGTCCACCAAGCACACACTCGCCATCACCAACCGCGGCTCAGCCACCGCCCAGGACGTGGTGGCCGTGGCACGCGAGGTGCGTGCCGGCGTCGAACAGCGCTTTGGCATCCAACTGCACCCGGAACCGCTGCTTATCGGCCTGGAGCTGTAGCACCGGCAGGATCGCCCGCCATGCTTGGGGCCTTGGCGCGGACCACAGCCGCCTGGCCCAGCAGGGCGGACGACCAGCCGGCGAGCACCAGGTAGATCCCCGTGAAAAGCCATACCAGCTGGCCCGGCAACAGCGGGTTTGCGAGGCCTGACAGGATGCAGGCCGCCAGTCCGCCGATAGCGACGGCGAGGGACAGGACCCAGAGGACCTTTGCCGCGGGAGGGTGGTGCCGCCAGTCCCGGTACAGCTTCACTCCCTGGCGGCTGACGCTGATGCCCGGGAAAAGCACCGCATAGCCGCCGCCGAGGCTCAGGACGAGCGAGGGGAGCAGCAGCAGGGGATCGGACCGGCCATCTCCGAGGAAGGTGGAGAACTGGAGCAGCCCCAGGCCGGATCCTGCCAGGACGCAGACCGTGCCGCCGGCCATCCACCACCTCGTTTTAAGCGCGAGCAACTGCCACAAACTCCCCAAAGTCATGGTTCTACCCTAGCGGTCTATGACCGGCGGGCAGTGGCGCGCCCTAAGATAGGGCCATGGCTGCTGGCATGGGCCGTCCCGACGGCAGGATCGTAGGCAGGCTGAGGCTTGCCTCCCAAAGGCTTGCGGGTGGAACGGACGGCGTCGGATCGGTTGCGGAAACTGTGCGCTGGATGACGGCGATGCAGGCCCAGGACCTGCAGGCCGCCATGTGGGCCGTGGGCGTGCGGGTGCCGGGATGCGGCCTCAGCGACGTCCGGTCCGCCCTGGACACCGGTGCCGTGGTCCGGTCGTGGCCCATGCGCGGCACGCTGCATCTCGTAGCCCCCGAGGACCTGCGCTGGATGCTGGACCTCACGGCTGAACGGCTCACCAAAAGCATCGCGGCCCGCCACCGGGAGCTGGGCATCACGTGGGCAGACGTTGAGAAGTGCCGGGATATTGCGCTGGAGCACATTGCCGCCGGCGGTCCCGTGAGCCGTGCCGGACTGTTCCAGGTGTTCGACGCCGCCGGGCAGCCGACGCAGGGACAGCGGGGCATCCACCTCCTGGGGACGCTGTGCCGGCACGCGTGGCTGGTGCAGGGGCCGCTGGCCAAAAACCAACAGCTGCTGGTGGCCTTCGATGACTGGATCCCGGTGTCGCGGAATATGGGGCGCCAGGAGGCCTTGGCCGAGTTCGCGCTGCGGTACTTCCGCAGCCACGGACCGGCAACCCTGGCGGATTTCGCGTGGTGGACCCAGCTCCCGCTGACGGAGGTGCGGGCCGCGTTCGAACCAGTCCGCGGGCTTCTTGTGGAACGCAGGTTCGGGGACGCCGTGCACTGGATGTCACCCGGGACCGCCGCCCTGCTGGATGCCGGGGTTCCGGGAGCCCGGTCAGTCCTGCTGCTGCCCGGGTTTGATGAGTTCCTGCTGGGATACAAGGACCGGACAGCCGTCCTGCCCCCGGAGCACTTTGACAGGATCGTGCCCGGCGGGAACGGCGTTTTCAAAAAGACCCTGGTGGCCGGGGGAGAGGTAATTGGCACCTGGGCCCGCGAAGGTACCAGCCGGGGTGCCGCCGTCGTGCCTGAAGTCTTTGACGACACCCGCCCCCTCGGCCCCGCCACGCAGGCCGCCTTCGCCCGGGCAGCCAAGCGCTACCTCAGCTTCCTGGACCGCTGACAGGGACGCTCTCTCACCTAATGCCGGTTTTTCACGATCGCTCTTTCACTTTCACTGCTCAAGTGAAAGAGCGTCTCGGTTTAATCCGCATTAAATGAGAGAGCGTCCGGGCCAACAGGAACGGCCCTGCCCCGCACGAACGGTGCTGGGCAGGACCGTTCATGCGGGGCAGGACCGCGGAAGCGCTGCCGAAACGGGTTACAGGTTCCCGGTGGCGATGTTGAGCATGCGGCGCAGCGGCTCGGCAGCGCCCCAAAGGAGCTGGTCGCCCACGGTGAAGGCGCTGATGTACTCCGGACCCATCTCCATCTTGCGGATGCGGCCCACGGGGATGTCCAGCGTGCCGGAGGCCGCCACCGGGGTCAGGTCCGCCATGGAGGCTTCCTTGGTGTTGGGAACCACCTTGGCCCACTGGTTGTCCTCGGCCAGGAGCTTCTCGATCTCGGCGACCGGGAGGTCCTCGCGCAGCTTGAGCGTCAGCGCCTGGGAGTGGGACCGCATGGCACCGATGCGCACGCACAAACCGTCCATGACCACGTGGTTCTCCTCGGAGGTGCCCAGGATCTTGTTGGTTTCGACGCCGGCCTTCCATTCCTCCTTCGACTGCCCGTTGCCCAGGTCCGCGTCGATCCAGGGGATCAGCGATCCGGCCAGCGGCACGCCGAACTGGGTGGCGTCGATGCCGGTGCGCTGGTGGGCCAGGACCTTGCGGTCGATGTCCAGGATGGCCGACGCCGGATCGTCCAGTTCCGTGCTGACCTCGGCGTTGAGCGTGCCGAACTGGCTGAGCAGCTCGCGCATGTGCCGTGCCCCGCCGCCGGAGGCCGCCTGGTAGGTCATGGAGGTGCCCCACTCCACGAGGTTGTTCTTGAACAGGCCGCCGAGGCCCATGAGCATGCATGAGACGGTGCAGTTGCCGCCGATGAAGTCCTTGGTCCCGTTGACCAGGCCCTTGTCAATGACGTCCCTGTTGATGGGGTCCAGCACGATGATGGAATCGTCGTTCATGCGCAGGGTGGAGGCGGCATCGATCCAGAGGCCGTCCCAGCCGCGGCTGCGGAGCCCGGTGTGCACGCGCTTGGTGTAGTCCCCGCCCTGGGCGGTGACGATAATGGGCAGCTTCGCCAGGGTATCGACGTCGAATGCGTCCTCGAGCTTGCCGGCGCTGCCTCCTGCTGTTCCAGCGAAAGACGGCGCGGCACCTCCAGCGTTGGAAGTGGAGAAAAACACCGGGTTGATGTTGGCGAAGTCGCCCTCATCCTGCATGCGCTGCATGAGGACGGAACCGACCATGCCGCGCCATCCGACCAGGCCGACGGAAGGGGTAGCTGCTGTAGTCATTCGTCCAGTTTAGACTTCCGTTCCGGCAGCGCGCAGTCGGTTACGTCACTGCCGGCTGGAGTACCTTCTCCGCACCCTTGGCCACAGACCCGTGGTCATTGGGACACATGGCCTGCACCCGGTTCCGGGGCGCCCCGCTGTTGACGCACCTGGGCGGCACGGTGCTCGTCACGGGCCAGCCCAAAGGTGTACCAGCCGCCCAGCCCCGCCAAGGCAGCAAGGATAAGTGCCGCCCAAAACGGCGGCTCACCCTGCGCCAAGGGCATGAGCAGGATCACCCAGGAGGCAAGGAACAAAAGCCCCAGAACGGCTGTAAGGATTCCCATGCCCCACCAGGACCTCACCTGGACCTGTCCGCGGCCGGGTGAAAAGCCTATTTCGTCGCTGGAGTAGCTGTGCAGCTCACCGGTATCCGTTTTTCTTAGGACGCGTTTTTCGCCCCGGGCGATGGCTGCCTTGTGTTCGGCATACACGTCGTCGTTGCGGCGTTCGCGGTCACGGTCGAATGTCATGTCAGTCCTGACGGATGGTGCGGATCTGGGCAAGGAGCGCGGCGTCATCGAGCCCCGTGGTTTCGGAGATGTCTTCCTGCCCGCGGCTGGAGGTGCCGACGGTCCACGATCCCTCACCCTTCTTTACATAGAGGGTTTGGCCGGTGGCGTCCTCGCGGCGGCGCAACGTGGCGCCGCCCTCGGGGTTCTCGCGCAGGTGCTGCTTGATGACCATCAGGTTGGCTTCGGCGGCGCTAACATCAGGGCGTTGGGCCATGGCCCACCATGTGAAATAAGCGCGGGGCTGGAAGAGCAGCTGGATGTCCGGGCTTTCGACTCCGATGACGCTGTCACCACCCTCCGCGGTGAGCAACGAAATTTCCATCCGGCGGGTGGCGGACGAGAGCGCCGTGGCAACGGCAGCAGTGGGACCTGCAACGGCGAGCTTCCCGTCGGGCTCGGCTGTTGCCAGGCCACGGGCCACGAGGGATGAGGCCCCGGCGCTGATCATGTCGGTGTTGTCCAGGTAGCTGTCCACACGCAGTGCCTCGGCGCTCAATGCGGAGGCATCCCCGCCCCGGAGGCTGGCAAGGGTGGCAATTTCAGCAAAGCCAAAACCAAGCGCGTCCGGTACGGCTGTTGTTTCCGTTGGGGTTTCAGTCATCGTCAATGCCTCTCGTTGTGTACTCAGAACCCAAAGAAGTCACCGACCTTGTCGGCCGCGTCGCTGGCGCCTTCCCAGGCTGCCTCGGCGCCGTCGGCGATGGATCCTCCGATGGCGTTCACTGTTTCCTTGACGACCGGAACATTGTCGTAAATGGCGAGGGCGCCCGAGGCCACCATGGCTGCCGTCCCCACCGGAGGCGGAGCGAAACTTGCCACGCCCAGTCCTGCCTTAATGCCGGAGTAAACGGCACCTCCGGCGTCCCCTTCGCTGATGTTGTTGACCGTGTCCAGCAGGTCAAGGCCAACGCCAACTCCTCCGAGGACTTTGCCACCCACCTCAAAGAACGTGGCGGCCTTGCCGCCGTCGACAAGGTTCAGGGCTGTATCCCACCTGCCGTCAAACAATTCCGAGGACGTGTTGAAGTACTGGCTCAGGAGGTTCGAATCCTGGAATGCCCTGGCGACCTCGCGGAAGTCCTTGGAGAAGAATTCGGCGACAGAGTCCGCTTTGCCGATGAAAGCGCCAAGATCGAACAGGCCAGCCCGGAGGTTGGGGAAGGCCTTGGTCAGGTTGTAGATGTCCCAGCCGTCGCGGAACGGGGAGTCCGGGTCCGCGAGCCAGTCCGGTCCCCACGGATTAGCTGCTCCCGGGCGGCCTGTGCCCTGGCCGCCGACGCTGCCCGGCACACCCGTGCCGGGTCCGCCCGGTCCCGGCACGCCGGTCCCGCCAGGCCCGGCGGTGCTGCTCGCCTTGTCCTGTTCCTCGGCGTTGGTGAGCAGGAGCTTTGATTCCTGCTTCAGGCGCGCCGCAGTCTTCTGCAGGAGTGCCCGGTGGCTGCCGTTCCAGTCCGAACGGAAGTGCTCGGCGTCCTGGCCCTTCCAGGCCGGGGTGTTGTTGATCTGGCCGCTCAGCTGCGTGGACTGCTGCAGCAGCAGGTCAGCCGTCTTGCTGAACTGCCGTGCCAGCGTGCGCAGTTGGTCAACATCGGCGCCCCACAAATTTCCTGCCACCAGGCATCCCCCAATCTTTTTGACAGCGGTCCCTGACGCTGCAGGCCCAGCCTAGTAACAAACCCGGGACGGGCGCGATGGGGTGGTCTCCCCATCGCAGGCGCTACCTGCGGTCGGAGTCCTCCAGCACGGCGGCCTTGCGCGCACGCAGCGCGAAGAAGGCGCCGAACGCGAACACCTGCGTGACCACCACCAGCACGATGGCTCCTGCGATCTTGTTGCCGCCCAGGATCATGGTGAGCCCAACAATTGCGGAAAGGAGGGCCAGGAGCGGGAGCAGCATGTAGCCCAGCACAAAGAGGGTTTCCGGTTTCTTCAACATTCCTAGCCCTCAGTCCTTGACCATTTGGTGAATCTGTAGCGCGTGCCGTTCCCTGCCGTCAGCCAGCCGTCCGGAGGGACGGAGGCGGCCGCCTCCCAACTGGTGCCAAGCTCGGGGGCGAACGTGTCGCCGTCGGCCTCCACATCGATGGTGGTGACCACCGCGACGTTTGCCAGCTCCGTTGACTGGCGGAAAATCTCGCCGCCGCCGAGGATCCAGACAGTGTCGCCGCCGTCCACGAACTGCGATTCCAGCAGGGCGTCGTCCAGGGAAGGAACCACGACGGCGCCCTCCGCCTCAGGCGTATCGGCCCAGCTTTTCTGGCGGGTAATGACGATATTGGTGCGCCCGGGGAGCGGACGGTACTTGTCGGGGAAGGACAGCCAGGTCTTCCGGCCCATGATGACCGGGTGCCCGGTGGTCAGCCGGGTGAAGTGCCTGAGGTCTTCGGGAAGGTGCCAGGGCATGTCCCCGTCCTTGCCGATGACGCCGTCCGGGGTCTGCGCCCAAATGAGGCCCACCCCGGTGATCGAGGCGGCAAGCTCTTCGGTGAAGGACTGTGGATCCGTGGAGTTTTCGGTGCTCATACTGCGATCGGCGCCTTGATGGTGGGGTGGTGCTTGTAATCCACCACGTCGAAGTCTTCCAGCGTGTAGTCGAAGATTGACTCGGGTTTCCGGATGATCTTCAGCTGCGGGTACTCGTAGGGCTCGCGCTCCAGCTGCTTGAGGACCTGGTCCATGTGGTTTTCGTAGATGTGGACGTCTCCGCCGGTCCAGATGAACTCACCGGGCTCCAGGCCCACCTGCTGGGCCACCATGGAGGTGAGCAGTGCGTAGGAGGCAATGTTGAAGGGGACGCCCAGGAACATGTCCGCGGAGCGCTGGTACAGCTGGCAGGACAGCTTGCCGTCCGCCACGTAGAACTGGAAGAAGGCGTGGCACGGGGGCAGTGCCATGTCCTGCAGTTCGGAGACATTCCAGGCGGACACCACGTGCCGGCGTGAGTCCGGGTTGGACTTGAGGTTCTCGATCAGCTCCGCGATCTGGTCAATGTGGCCGCCATCCGGGGTGGGCCAGCTGCGCCACTGGACGCCGTAGACCGGCCCAAGGTCGCCGTCGGCATCGGCCCATTCGTTCCAGATAGTGACGCCCTGGTCCTGCATCCACTTCACGTTGGTCTCACCGCGCAGGAACCACAGGAGCTCCACGGCCACGGACTTGAAGTGGACCCGCTTGGTGGTGATCAGCGGGAATCCCTTGGCCAGATCAAAGCGGATCTGGCGTCCGAAAACGCTGGTGGTTCCGGTGCCCGTGCGGTCCGATTTGTGCGTGCCGGAGGCCAGGACATCGCGCAGGAGGTCTTCATAAGGCGTTGGGATGCTCACGGTTCAAGTCTACTGGGACAACACCGGGAGGCTGGGTGTCCGTGTCACCTTGCGTCCCTCCCCAGCTTGCCGCGCAACACATCCAGCAGGACTTCGTCGCTCAGGTGGGCTGCCCGGCCGGCTGCGATGTAATGGTCGACGGCGGCCTGCACCGGGGCAGGGACGGGCACCGTCCCCCGGCCGCCCGGCCTGCCGGTGGCCGGAG
>NZ_JBJURL010000209.1:0-554 GCF_046097905.1 Pseudarthrobacter sp. NKDBFgelt
GCCATCCGCCCGGCGAGCTCGACCGGCTCGGCCCAGGGCCCGTCGGGCGCGACCCAGCGGTCCGGCAGGGGGTTGGCGGGGCCAACCATCGCCGGCCAGTCCACCTCGCGGCGGTCGAGGGTCTCCCCCGTCCCCGATCGGACCTCGATGAGCAGGGTCCGGTGCTTTTCGCGCGGCACGAGCAGCAGCAGGTCGAACGCGGCGAGGTCCTCTCCGAGGGAGAGCGCGACCGCATCGGCGAGCGGGTCGGGTTTCCACCCGGCCTCCTGCCGTGCCCGTTCGACCAGCTCCCGGTCGGCCCTGCTGCCGAAAGTCGCCTCGCCGTCGGTGCGCAAGGGCGAGGCGAGGATGTGTCCCTCGCAGCCCTTGAGCCGGCCGGCCTCGGGGTCGGGGCTGCGCTCGAGCCAGTGCCCAGTGACGTCATTGACGGTGGTACCGGCGGCCAGCAACTCGGCCAGCTCGGCGTAGGTGGCGGCCCCCGCCCCAGCCCAGGTGGTCGGGTCAAGGGGGCCGTTCTCCTCGGCCCAGCGGGCGAACGGATCCTCGGGCGGGGT
>NZ_JBJURL010000210.1:0-553 GCF_046097905.1 Pseudarthrobacter sp. NKDBFgelt
CGTTGGCCTCCGTAGATTTGCCCAACGAGCATTGAATTTGCATGCACAATTGCAATGGAGCTCGAGTGTTCGAATTCGAATTCGAATTCCGATCTCATCCAATTCGAAACGAATGTAGAAATAGCTCGCGAGCATGTAGGAAGTGTCGATGTTCATGCATATGTATTGGTTTTCTCATTCAAATCAAACCTAAGAGAGGTTTTTCAAGTCCTACGTTGCCACGATTCAATCAAACCAAATGTGAATAGCCACAATGTGTGCAGTAGAGAAGCACACAATTTATGATGTCACATCGAGGCATGCAGCTGCTCGCCATCGAGAGATTGAAATTTGCAAAGGAGGCTACATCGGCCGGCCAAAATCGAGTTTTTCCTTTCTACCTCCTCGAGAAACAGAGGGATCCCTCTCAAACTTTCACAACCCACTCCTTATGCACTCACACATGTTGCATTGCAATAGGAAGCTCAGCCATCAAAACCCGGTCGAGAACGAGGCAGGGCAAAAAACGGGCTCTGGGTTTGAAATGCTGTGGCTGTTGCATAGGCGGACATGA
>NZ_JBJURL010000033.1:0-44153 GCF_046097905.1 Pseudarthrobacter sp. NKDBFgelt
GGCGTCCTGACCGGCAGCGGCCATCCGCACTGGGCGATGGCGGCCGCTGCTGTGCCGCTCGCGGGCGCTGACCTCCCCAGCAGCGTCCGGCGCGGCATCCACCGCATCGTGGGAACGTTCCTGGGGCTGGCGATGACCGCCGTCGTCATCCTTCCCGTTCCGTGGTCCCTGGCGGGCCTCTTCCCCGGCGGGCAGGCCGTGGTGCTGGCCCTCCTGGTGATCCTCTTCCAGTTCACCACCGAGCTCTTCATGACCCGCCACTACGGCCTGGCCATGGTTTCCTTTACGCCCGTGATCCTGCTGATGACACAGCTTGCCCACCCCATTGATCCCGCGGTCCTGATCCTGGAGCGCGGCGTGGAGACCCTGGTAGGGGCGCTTGTGGGGATCGCAGTAGTGGTGGCTGTCCGGCGGGCGGGGACCCGGACGCCGGCCGCCCTACTGGGGCGTGCGCGCATCCTTCGGCTTCCGCGCAGGCCCCGCCACTAGCCTTGCCGGTGCGATCCGTGCCACGGCCGCCACCACCTTGTATCGCCTGGACGGGATGGAAACTGCCCTGCCCCGCGCGTTGTCCGCCAGGCCCTCACGCACCACCCGCCCGGCGTGCAACCAGGCCCACGACGGCGCCACGGACTTGTCCATCCCCATCCGGTCGTGGAACTCCGTGTGGGTGAAGCCTGGGCAGACGGCAGTGACCTTGATGCCCTGCCTGCCGTACGCGAGGTTCGCCCACCTGCTGAAACTCACCAGCCAGGCCTTGGCAGCAGAGTACGTTCCCCGCGGGAGGAAGGCCGCAATGCTGGCCACGTTGATGATCCGGCCGGAGCGGCGCTCCAGCATCCCCTTCAAGGCTGCGTGGGTCAGCTCCATGGCCGTTTCCCCGTGCAGCTTCAGGTGCTTTTTCTCCTCCGAGATGGGGTTGTCCTCGAAGTTGTGCAGCAACCCGATCCCGGCGTTGTTCACCAGGATTTCCACCGGCCGCTGCGGATCGGACAGGCGTCCGACGACGGCTGCCACGCCGTCGTCGGACGCCAGGTCCGCCGGGAGTACTTCAGCCGTGACCCCGTAATGCCGCTCCAGCTCCGCCGCGGATTCCTCGAGGCGGGCCCGGTTCCGTGCCACCAGCACCACGTTGTGGCCCTGCGAGGCGAGCTGCCGGGCGAACTCGGCTCCCAGCCCGGCACTGGCTCCGGTGATAAGGGCGGTGGTCCTGGCTGTTACATCGGAAGTTTCTGGGGTCATGGGGAAAGCCTAGCCAGATCCCTCCTCCGTGGCCTGCGTTGCGCGGAACCTGGCAAGGGGGTTGGCCAGCCGGCCGGCCATCTGGAGCCCTCCGGAGGGGTCGGTGAGGTCCAGCATCTGCTGGTTGTTGCGGAGCTGGAGCCGGTTGAGGCAGGACAGTTCGAAGTCCGCCGCGAAAAGGTCATGGCGGGCGAACTGGGCTGCGAGTTCGGGATGCCGGGCCTGGTAGTCCTTGATGGCCTCCGCGGCCGTCCGCCAGAAGCCCTCCTGGGGCAGGATGCCCTCCTCTTCCAGGAGGGCAGCCAGGAAGCGGAAGATGCAGTCGAAGACATCCGTGAAGATGGCCAGGACCCTCTCGCCGTCCGGGATGTCCACCTTGATCCGGGAGACGTCCCCGGGGAGGTCCACCCTGTCCCCCATCACCACGATCTCCTCGGCAATGTCCTTCATGATTGCCCTGACGGGGACTCCGTCCTCAAGCACCAGGATCACGTTTTCGCCGTGCGGCATGAAGGCCAGTTCGTACCGGTAGAGGCAGTGGACCAGCGGAACGAGGTAGGCCTCGAAGTAGCGGCGCAGCCACTCCTCCGGTCTGAGGCCGGAGCGCGCCACCAGGGCTGCCGCCATGGGCGTGCCGGCGGAGTCGGTGTGCAGGAGCGAGGCCATGGTGGCCAGTTGCTGTCCGTCCGCCAGAAGCGGCAGCGGGCTTTCGCGCCAGAGTGCGGAGAGCATCTTGCGGTAGGGGGACCCGGGCGCGGACCCGGCCTCGTAGTAACCGTTGTGATAGCCGATGGCTGCCACCTCGCCGATCATGGTGAAGCCGCGCCGCTGCAGCGCGCCGTCCGCCTCGATCAGGTTCCGCAGCCACTCGTTGATGGCCGGCGTGGCTTTCATGTACTGCGGCGACAGGCCGCGCATGAAGCCCATGTTGAGCACTGACATTGCGGTCTTGACGTAGGTCCGCTCCGGCACAGTGACATTGAAGAACGTGCGGATGGACTGCTGTGCCTGGTAGCTGTCAGTCCCGGTTCCCACCTGCACAATGCGTTGCAGGGCAATCTCCGCGGCGAAGGTGACAGCCAGTTTGTTTTCCCACTGCCATGGGTGGACCGGCATCAGGAAGTACAGGTCCGGGTCCAGGCCCATCGCGTGGAGCCGGGCGTGGAAGGTGCCCAGGAGGGGGCCAAGTTCGGCGTCCAGGTGGGCCCGGTAGTCCAGTCCTTCGGCGGAGGTGAAGACGGCGCTGCTCCGGTGCACGGCGATCCATTTCAGCAGGACCGGGGCGCCGGTTTCCGGGGCGAAGGCGTGGTAGTCGCTGATGCCGAAGCCCAGGCGCCCGTTGTTGGCAACGAAGCATGGGTGGCCTTCCGTCATGCTGCGCTCGATGGCCTGGAAGTCTGCCGCCGGGTTGCGCCCGCCGGTGATGCCGGCCGCCAGTTCGGCCGACGACGGCTGGCCAGCCCATTGCTTGTACGCCTGGCTTGCCAGGGTGCTGCTAATCTCCTCCAGGTAGACGGGCAGCATCTGGATGTTGATGCCAAGGGTTTCATGGAACGCGGTGACGAACTCCAGCACGTCCAGCGGCGCTTCGGTGCCGTCCCGGAAATGCCTGATGGAATCAGCGTCGATGGACCAGTGCTCCAGTTCCAGGAGCCGGGCGTCGAAGTGGTACTGGTGCGTGCCGTCGCCGCTGGCAAGCCGGTAGCTGCCGCGTCCGTTCACCGGTTCGGGGACGAGGATCCGCTCGTGGGAATACTCGGCGAGCGCCTTGCGCAACAGGTGCCGGTTCGCCCTGGCCCAGGCCTCTGCCGTGAGGTGCGGGACGGGGGCGGCTGGCTGGGCGGCGGGGGTGGTGGTTGGTTCGAGCTGGATGGTCACAGTGATGCTCCCTGGGGGATCAGCGGGCGGGACGGGATGGCGGAAAAGGTGGTGCCCTGCAGGGCGGTGCGGGCGGCGAGGTAGTCGGACCTGCAGCAGAAGCTCAACAGCGCTTCCTTGTCCGGAAGGGGCACCACGCCTGCAGGCCGGAAGCCCAGCCGTTCGTTGAGGGCATGGATTTTGGTGTTCCGCGCATCCGGTTCCACCACGATGCGCTCCACCCCGGGCACGCTGAACAGGCGGGCCAGGACGGCATCCATCACCGCTGCGGTGTAGCCGGGTTCAGGACCTTCCGACGGCGGCGCCACCAGCAGGTGCATCCCCACGTCACCGGGCAGGACGGGATAAACGGCTGCCAGCGGCGAGAAGGCCGGCTGGTATTCCTCCATCAGGAAAGCGGGCGTGCCGCGGTCGAGCCCCAGCAGGGCGTGGTGGTGGCCGCTGGACTGGATCTTTGCGTACTCCAGGGCCACGTCTTCCACGGTGGCGGAGAGCATGCCCCAAAACGAGGCGTAGGGCCGGGCCACCCAGCTGTGCAGGAGTGCGGCGTCGGCTGCGGCATCGAGGCAGCGGAACGAGAACCTCATGCAGGCACCCCCGCCCCGATGCCAGCGGCTGCGGTGCCGGAAACTGCCGTGCCGGAAACTGCCGTGCCGGAAACTGCGGTGCCGGAAACTGCGGTGTTCCCGGGTCGGCTGGGGGGATGCCCCACGCCGCGGGCTGCCGGGTCCGCGGGTGCCCCGAACTGCTGGAAGGCGATGCTCTCCTCCACCGGGTACACCTCCCGGCCGGTGATTTCCCGCAGGATGCAGGAGTTGCGGTATGCGCCCATCCCCAGGTCCGGGGTGGCGAAGCCATGGGTGTGCAGTTCGGCGTTCTGGACGAAGATTTCCCCGGGCTGGACGCCGGTGCTGTAGTTCCGGTCCACCGCGAACCTGCCGGCACTGTCCCGGGCGATGCGGTCCCGCACGCCTGCCAGGAATCCCGGCTCCCGGTAGCCGTATCCCGTGGCGAGCACCACGGCGTCGGTGTCCAGGGTGTAGGAGCTGCCCTGTTCGTCGTGCCTCAGGTGCAGCGTGTGGTTTCCTGCCGCGGGGTTCCACTGGGCGGCGGTCAGGGACGAATGGGTCAGCAGCCGCGTATCCACCATGCCGGAGATGCTCCTGGTGTAGAGGAGGTCGTAGATGGCGTCGATCAGCTCCGAGTTGATGCCCTTGTAGAGATTCTTCTGGGTCTTGTTCAGGTGGTCGCGCTGGTGCTCCGGCAGGCCGTGGAAGTAGTCAACATATTCCGGGGACGTCATTTCCAGGGTCAGCTTGGTGTACTCCAGGGGAAAGAACCGGCCGGAGCGGGTGACCCAGTCCAACCGGTAGCCGTGGGCGTCCGCCTCCTGCAAAAGGTCATAGTAGATCTCCGCCGCGCTCTGGCCGCTGCCCAGGACGGTGATGCTGCGTTTCCCCTGCAGTTCCGACTTGCGGGCCAGATAGTCGGCGTTGTGGAAAGCCACTCCCCCGCTGCCCGCGGCAGCCTCCGCAATGATGCCCGCGGCGGCCTCCGGTACGTAGGGAGAGGTGCCGGTGCCCAGCACCAGCCGCCGCGCGTACAGCACCTCCTGCCCGCCCGGACCGGAGACGGCCAGCCGGTACACGCCGTCGTCGTACGCCACATCCAGCACAGCCGTGCCAAAACGGACGGCGGGCAGCTGCCCGGCAACCCACTGGCAGTACTGGTTGTATTCGGCCCGCAGCGGGTAGAAGTTTTCGCGGATGTAGAAGCGGTACAGCCGCCCGGTCTGCTTAAGGAAGTTCAAGAAGGAGTAGGGCGAGGTGGGGTCCGCCAGGGTGACCAGGTCCGCCATGAAGGGCACCTGGAGGTGGGCCGGTTCCAGCATCATTCCGGGGTGCCAGTCAAAGGAGTCCCGCCGTTCCACGAAGATGCCGTCTAGGCCTTCCACCGGCGCGGCCAGTGCCGCGAGGCCCAGGTTGAAGGGCCCGACGCCGATCGCCGCGAAGTCATGGATCCTGCCGTTGCCTGCCTTTCGCTTGTAGGTGGTGCTCATGCGGATACCTCGCTCTGCAGCAGTCCGGCGCCGGTGGTGCGGAGGAGCCCGATGATTCCGGCGATGTCCTCCAGCGTGGCTTCTGCGTTGAGCAGGGTGAATTTCAGGTAGTGGCGGCCACCTACCTTTGTTCCCGCCACAACCGCCTCTCCGGAGGCGAAGACGGCGGCGCGGATGGCCGGGTTGAGGGCATCGGCAGCGTCCTCGGACAGCCGCTCCCCGCTTTCCAGGCGCGGCCGGTAGCGGAACACGAGGGTGCTGAGCTGCGGCGGTGCGGCCAGGTCAAAGTCGTCGTCGGCAGCGAGGAGCGAGCCCACGCGGGCGGCCAGGTCGATGGCTTCGTCAAACAGGGCGCCAATGGCGTCCGCTCCCATGATCCGCAGGGTGAGCCAGAGTTTCAGGGCGTCGAACCGGCGGGTGGTCTGGATGCTTTTGTCCACCTGGTTGGGGATCTCGGCCAGGGCCGCGCTTTCCGGATTCAGGTAATCCGCGTAGTAGGTGATGTGGCGCAGCATGGCCCGGTCCCGAACCAGCAGCGCGCTGGAACTGACCGGCTGGAAGAAGGTCTTATGGAAGTCCACGGTGACCGAGTCCGCCAGCCGCGTTCCGTCGAGGAGGCGGCGGTACCGGCCGGAGACCATCAGCCCGCCCCCGTAGGCGGCGTCGATGTGGAACCACGCACCGTATGCCCTGGCGAGGGCGGCGGTTTCCGTGAGCGGGTCCACCGCGCCGAAGTCCGTGGTTCCGGCGGTGGCCACCACTGCCATGGGAACCAGGCCGGCGCCGCGTGCGTCCGCCATTGCCTCGGCGAGGGCCGCGGGATCCATCCGGTGGTCAGGCGTGCACCGCACGGAAATGACGGCGTCGAACCCCAGGCCCAGCATGGCGGCCGACTTTTGGATGCTGAAGTGGCTGTCCGCCGAGGTGAAGATCCGCAGGGAGTCCAGCAGCGCCGGCAGGCGGAGGCCCGCGCGTGCCGGGTCCTGCCGGAGGCCGGCCACTGCGTGGTTGCGGGCGATCAGCAGTGCCTGGAGGTTGGACTGGCTGCCGCCGGAGGTGAAGATGCCGTCCGCACCGCCGCCGAGGTGCAGCCGTTCGGCCGCCCAGTCGATGAGCCGGCGCTCGATCATGGTGGCACCGGCACTTTGGTCCCACGTGTCCAGGGAGGAATTCACCGCCGACAGGACAGCCTCCCCCACCAGGGCCGGAATCACCACGGGGCAGTTCAGGTGCGCCGCGTACTTGGGATCGTGGAAGTAGATGGCATCGCGCAGGTACACGTCCTCGAGTTCCTGCAGCGCGGCTGCCGTATCCGGCAGCGGGGCGTCCAGGTCTACGGCGCCTACCCGGGCCTTCATGCCGGCAGGGTCGACGCCGGTGAACGGCTGGGCGGTCCGCTCCAGTTTGGTGGCCACGGCCGTGACGCCCTGCAGCACCTGGGCGACATAGCGGGGTGCGTTGCGGGCGTTGAGGAGGTGGTTTGTGGCGGCCAGGGCCAGTTCAACGCGGGAGCCAAAGTCCTGGCCCGGCGCCAGTGGGCCCGGTCCTGCCGCGGGGTTGGCTGGCTTATCCAAATCTGTCTCGTCAAGGCGGGGCATCAGCGGCACTGGTCGTCCTTCTGTCGGGAATCACGGAAAATAACAAAGGACAGCCTTACTTAGGCAACCCTTTTAATCAAACTTCTATGATGTATTTCCCCAAAATGTGGGACTGCGCCGTATTTTGCACCTCTGGAGCCGCCATTGACTGGCGGCGAGGGGTAAATCTGCTGCAAAATTGCCTGCCGTCGGTCCGGTCGCATGACAAGACGGGCATGACCCACCGGGCCTAGGCTTGGCACAGGGGCGGCCGGACCGGGCTGCGCGGCAATCAGGGGGAAGCATGGAGCAGGGACCAGCAGGCGCAATCGGCTTCAGGGAAGTGGACCGGGACGGCAACCCCGTCCGGGGTGAAGCCACCGATACGAGCGAGGAAGACTATGGCAGGGGCCGCAGCCTGGCCATCAATCCCTTCATTGCCGCCCTGTGGATCCTCACGATCGCCCTCATCGGCGGCGGCGCCTGGGTGTTCCTCAACGCGAACGCCATGGTGGGCCCCTCCGCGGGAGGAATGCCAACATCTTTCCTTGTTTTCACCTTTGCCCCCTACGCGATTTTCGCAGGCCTTGCGGCGCTGATCTGCCTGTTGTTCTGGCATGCGCTGCAGTGGCAGCGCCGGCGTCACTAAGGGGCGCATTCACAACCGGCGGGACCCGCCAGTCCGGGCGCACCGAGCGGCAGCAGGATGCACTGGACCACACGCGGATTTGCCCGGATATTAGTAAGCATGCTTAGGTATTGGGGTAAATGAACCTCCGCAAGCAGTTCGCGGCGGGGCTGCCAACGCCGGCGGTTCCGTGAAGAAGCCCAAGGATGACCCATCATGACCACCGTTGCAGACCACCAGCTTACGGCGCCCGACGTGACCGGCGTACGGGCAGATATTCCGCTGGACGCCACCGCGCCCGCGGACATGGGGCTGCTGCTCACGCTTAGCTCCCGCATGCATTGCCGTGCTCCGATGCAGCGGGTGGATCCGGAAGAAATGCCTGTCCGGCTGCCCGTCCACGTGGACGGAACCACAGTGGGCCCGCTGGGTACCGGCCCGGTGTCCGAGCACGTGGAGACCTACCGGTGCGCTTGTGGTTTCACCATCGACGCACCCGTCCTCAGCGGGCACGCCCTGGCCAGCTGACTGCTGCCCCAGCAAGCCGCGGCAGGATCTTTTGCCGGCACGTCCGGTGTGGGCAACTGCTCAGAAGGCTGCCCGTGCAGTCCGCGGATCAGCTGTCCGGCCAGTCAACGAACTGTTCGTACCCCTCATGCTTCCGTAAGTAGGCTGCGATGAAGGGGCAATGGGGAATGATCCGTTTGCCGGTGGCCACAACGTCGTCGAGCGCGAAGTGGGCCAGCACCTTTCCCAGGCCCTGGCCTTCGAAGCCCTCTGTGGTTTCCGTGTGGCTGAAGTCGATGTGTCCGGGCTTGTCCTTGAAGAAGGTCTGCACAGCCAGTTTCCCGTCCACCCGCAGCTCATACCGGTGGTCTGCATCGTTGCGTGCCAGTGAAACGTCAGGGCTGAACTGGTCTTCGGTGGACGTCATGTTCTCGGTCATGGTTCGACAGTGGCACTACTTCACTCGGCTGGCAATGCCTCTTCCCCCGCTGTCATTTAATGGCCGTGGAGCCGTCCGGGCGGAAGGGGCGCCGCACCCCCGCGCGGGAACGCCATGGGCGCAGGTTAGGGAGTGGTCCGGGAGGGCCCGTCGGGTATTAGACAGCGAGTGCAGCCGCCCCCAGCACGACGGCGAGCAGCGGTGTGGCCCCCTGGGTTGCGGCAGCGCGGAGGTACTTCCTGCCGGTCAGGGCCAGGACAAGCGCGGCCAGCAGCATGGAGCCGCAGCAACTGAAGATTAGGGTCCAGCCTGCCGTTGCAAGGACCGGGTCCTCCGGTGCCAGCGCCACGAACCCTGCTCCCACAAAAGCTCCCAACGCCAGGAACAAATTATAGAAACCCTGGTTATAGGCAAGTGGCCTGGTGGTCTCCGCGTCGGCCTGGGTGGCCACACCGAAGCGCTTCCAGGTGGCCGGACTGGTCCAGGTGACGGACTCCATGGTGAAGATATAGACGTGGAGGGCACCAGCCAGGAGGGCAAAAAAGAGGGAGGCCAGGATCATGGGTTTGATCCTAGCCTCCCTCTCCCGGAGTTTTTGTCCACGTATGCAGGCCTCAGGCGGGTTCAACCCTGCACAGCTGGACAAAAACCCGAGTGAACGTCAGCGCGTGAGCGTCGCCAGCGTTTTGGCAGCGAAGGTGCGGGCCGAGCTGTTCCAGTGGCCCAGGAGCCCCTGGAGGTTTTCGCCGTCGGACCGGTGCCCCGGCAACTGGTCCTGCAGCGTGGCCAGCACCCCGGTGCGGAGCTCGGTGTTGAAGTTGACCTTGCCAACATTCATGGCCGCTGCCTTAACCAGCTCCTCCGCGGGAATCCCCGAGGCACCATGCAGCACCAGCGGAATGTGGGTCCGCACCGCGATGTCCTGCAGGACGTCCCAGCGCAGCTGCGGCTCCCCCTTGTACTTGCCATGCACGTTCCCCACCGCCACAGCGAGCAGTTCCGCGCCGGTCCGGGACACAAAGTCCTCCACCAGCGCCGAATCCGTCAGCCCGGCCACGGCCACACCGGACTGGTCCGCACCAAAGGCGCGGTCCTCGTCTCCGGCGAGGCCGCCAAGCTCGGCTTCAAGCACAACGTCCGGGCCCAGCAACGCCCGGGCACCACGGACCAGCGCGATGTTGTCCTCGTAAGGCAGCGCGGAGCCGTCGGCGAGGACGGAGTCCGCCCCTGCCGCGACGGCGTCGGCCATCACCTGAAGGTCCGTTGCGTGGTCAAGCTGCACAGACACGGGCACGGATGCAGCATCAGCGAGGCCACGGAGGGCTCCGATGAGGCGCAGGCCGTTGGGCTTTGCGGCAGTCTTGGGAGCCACCAGCAGGATGGCGCCGCGGCCTGCCTCCTCCGCTGCGGCCACCACTGCCATGGCCGTGGTGAAGTCGTAGCAGGTGAAGGCCGGGACGGCGGAGCCTCGCTGGAGGGCTGAGGTGACCAGGTGGTCGAGTCGGGTGCGCATCAGACGCCCAGGCCTCCCACGAGGATCCAGGCCAGGAAGGTCAGCGCGAAACCGGCCAGGCCCAGGATGGTGGTGAGCACGGTCCAGGTCTTCAGGCCGTCAGCCACGGACAGCCCCAGGTACCGGGTCACGATCCAGAAGCCGGAGTCGTTGACGTGGCTGAGTCCGAACGCGCCGAACCCGATGGCAATCAGGATCAGGGCCGTCTGGATGGGTGAGAACCCGCCGTCGGCAACGGAGGCTGCCAGCAGGCCGGAGGTGGTGATGATCGCAACGGTGGCGGAACCCTGGGAAGCGCGCAGGATGGCGGCGAGGATGAACGCCATAACGATGACCGGAAGGCCTGCGGTCTGCAGCCCTTCGGCGAGGGCCTTGCCGATGCCGGAGACCGTGAGGACCTTGCCGAAGACGCCGCCCGCACCGGTGACAAGGATGACGATGGCGGTGGGAGCCAAGGCTGAGTCCATGACTTCACCGGTGTGCTGGGAGGACCAGCCGCGGCGGATTCCCAGGAAGTAGTACGCCAGGCCGAGGGCCGTGAGCAGGGCGATCAGCGGGGCGCCAACGAAGGCGGCGAGCTGGGCGGGGAAGGAGTCCTTGGGCAGGACGACCGCGCCGACGGTGCCAACCATGATCATCAGGATGGGCAGGACGATGAGCGTGATGATCATGGCCGGGCTGGGGGCCGTCTTCACCTGGTTCCTGACAGCCACGGAGGAGGTCCCCTGGGCGGCTTCCTGTTCAACCTGGGACGTGCCGGTGCCAAAGAGGCGGAACTGCTCGGCGGTGGCGGGAAGCATGGAGAAATCGCGGCGGTTCAGCCTGCGGGCAACGAAGTAGCCCAGGACGCCGACGGGAACGCACAGTACGAGGCCCAGGATGGTGGTCCAGCCGATATCCGCGCCGAGGATGCCGGCGCCGCCCACCACGCCGGGGTGCGGCGGGACAACAACGTGGATGGCGAGCATGATGGCGCCCACCGGAAGGCCGATCTTGACGGGGTTGACGCCGGCGGCCTTTGCGAAGCCGTAGATGATGGGAATCAGGATGATGAATCCGACGTCGAAGAAGACGGGGATGGCCAGCAGGAAGGCTGCGGCAGTCAATGCGGCGATGACCCGGCGGGGGCCGAGCAGCTGCGTGAACTTGCCCGCCAGCGACTGTGCGCCGCCGGAAATCTCGATCATCTTGCCGAGCATGGCTCCAAGGCCAACCAGGATGGCCACGGACCCAAGGGTTCCGCCCATGCCTTCCGTGACGGTTTTGATGATGTCCGGCAGCGGAATGCCCGCCACCAGGGCAACGGCGACGCTGACCACCAGAAGGGCGAGGAAGGCGGGGATTTTGAACTTGATGACGGCCACGAGCAACAGGGCGACGCCCGCTGCTGCTATGGCCAGGAGAGCTAATGCGCTCATCGTGTGTCTCCTTTGACATCGCCAGTTAAGACTGGCGAGGTGGTTTTTCTTGGGGGAATGCTAGGGGAATGCTGGGGAACGGCAGGGAGGGTGCGACGACGGCGGAGGGGGGACCGCCGCCGTCGCACGTTTGGGGAGTTTTTGTCCAGATATGCAGGCTAAAAAGGCCTTTAGGTCGGCTTATCTGGACAAAAAATCCGGGAAGGTGGGGCTACTTTGTGCGCTTGCTGGGTGCGACGACTTTGATGACGGCGGAATCGTCGGCAGCGGCGAGGCCCTGGGCCTGGCCCAGGAGGTAGAGCTGCTCGGCGGCGGCGGCCACCGGGGCTGCCAGGCCCGCGGCGCGGGTAGCCTTGCCCACGATGCCCATGTCCTTGACGAAGATGTCCAGGCGGGACAGGACCTCGGCGCCTTCCTCGGTGTACGCCTCAAGGATGCGGGGGCCGCGGTTGGAGAGCATGAACGAACCTGCGGCGCCGGCCTCGAGGGCGGCGAGGGTCTTGGCCTGGTCCAGTCCCAGCGCGTCGGCGAGGGCCATGGCTTCTGCGGCAGCGGCAATGTGGACGCCGCAGAGCAGCTGGTTGACGGTCTTGAGGGCCTGTCCGTCGCCGGGCTTGTCGCCCACCACGGTCAGGGTTGAGGCCAGCAGTTCCAGCGCGGGGGCCGCTTTTTGGCGGGCTTCCGGGGAAGCGCCGACGACGATCAGCAGGTCGCCTTCGCCGGCGCGCTTCGGGCCGCCGGACAGCGGTGCGTCAACAAGCTCGACGCCGTATTCGGCCAGCTTCGCGACCGTTGCGGGGATGGCTTCGGTGCCAACGGTGCTGCCGAGAATGACGACGGCGCCCGGCTCCAGTACCGAGGCCACGCCGTTCTGGCCGAACAGGACATCATTGAGCTGCTCGCCGTTGCGGACGGCCAGGAGGACGGCGTCAGCGCCCTTGGCGGCCTCGCGGGCGGTGGCGAACGTGGCGATGCCGGCTTCTTCGGCGAGCTTCAGGCGGGGTTCGGCGATGTCGAAGCCGTTGACGGTCAGCTGGGACGCCAGGCGGGTGGCCATCGGCAGGCCCATGGCGCCGAGGCCCAGGACGGTGACGGTGTAGTTGCTGGTCATGGTGTTCTCCATTGAAATTTCTGCGGGCTGGCGCTGGTGGTTAGAAAGTGTTGCTGAGTTTGCGGGTCACGTCAGCGAGGGACTGGTCGTCGCCCACGTTGCCGGCGAAGACGATGTACGGGATGCCCTTGGCGGGGCCATCCACGGGCTCCCAGAGGGAGACGATGCCCGGCAGCATGGGGCCGCGGACAATGGCGTGGCGGATCTCAAGGCCGTGGGCGGCCACGTCCGAGGAAGTGATGCCGCCCTTGGCGATGACGAACCGGGGCGGGAAGGTCTTGAGTGTCCGGTTGACCACGGTGACGACGGCGGCGGACACTGTGCGGGCGATCCGCAGGCTTTCGGCGGGGTCGTCTGCCTTGATCAGCAGGCGGCTGGTGTGGACGATGACGTCGCCGCCGCGGAGGGCTTCGACGACGGTGTCCACGGTCCGGTCCAGGTGCGCTTCGGCGTCGTCAGGGGCACCGAGGAGCTTTTCGACGTCGATCTCAACGATGCGCGCGGCGCTGTGCTGGTCGGTGAGTGCCTTGAGCTGGCGGGTGGTGACGCCGACGTGGGAGCCGACGACGATGAGGCCCCCTGCCTCGGAGGGTGTGTTGCCTGCGTAGGCCTCGGCGCCGCTGAGTTCGGTGCGGATCTCCTGGCCGATCCGGGCACGACCGAACGGGGGGCCCACGCGGTAGAGCAGCTTCTTGCCGCGCCGTTCGGCTTCTTCGAGGCCGAGGGACAGGGCGCGGAGGTCGTTTTCGGTGACGATGTCCGCCACGATGGGGGTGGAATCGGTGGCCGCATCAATGGCGTCGGCGATGGCATGGGCACTAGCCTGCGGATCGGTGGAGGCGCGGATGATGTTCAGGTCCAGGACGATCACGGAGCCGGCTGCGAAGCGGCCCTGCGACTTCTCTTCAACGTAGTCGGCCATGACGGAGGTGCTGAAGCCGAAGGTGGCGTCCTTGGCGAATTCCGTCTCGGACACGGGGGTGAGCGTGCCGGCCTCCGCGCCCGTGCCGCGCATGTAGTGGACGCCGCCGATGGTGACCCGTCCGGCGTCGGGGAAGGCTGGAACCAGGACCACGCCGTCGGTCTTTTCTCCGCTGACGTCCGCCACCGTTGCGGCGATAACGTCCGGCTCCAGGGGGTAGTGGCCGCGGAGGGTGGAATCGCTGCGGCTGACAAACCCGAGGCGCAGTTCCTGGGGTGACCCTGCTGCCGCCAGGGCGTTGCGGACCACTTCCTCGTTGCGGGCGGCGGCCTCGGCCGGGTCCAGGCTGCGGGTGTTCGTGAGGACGTATACGGCAGGCTTGGACTGGCTGAAGGCCCAGATGAAGTCCGTTACTTCCCACTGGGTGAGCACGGGCAAATCCGAAACCGACTGGGTTCCGGTGGGATCGTCGTCGAGCACTACCAGGACCCGCGGGGTCTCCGCATTGGAGGCGGCCAGGGTGCTGGCCACCAGTTCGGCGGGAATCCGGACCTCGGCCGGGTAGGCGGCCAGAACGTCTGCTTCAAGCGTCACGGTGCACTCCATTGTGTATGAATACGGTGTATGAATCCGGGGCGGCAGATCCCGGTAACTGTAAGATGTCAGACATCTTGCATTTCGATTAGTGTGGCACACCACATAGAGACGCGCAAGTAGACTTGTCCGACATATGCAGTGAAGGAATCAACGGGGGCACAATGGCGAGGCAATCACTGGTGGGCCAGGTGGCGGATGAACTGCTGGACCGCATCATCACCGGTGAGTTCCCGCCCGGCGCCACCGTGCCGGGAGAACACGAACTGAGTGCCCGGCACGAGGTCAGCCGGATGACGGTGCGCGAGGCCATGAAAACACTGCAGGCACAGCGGATCCTCAGTGTTGAACGCGGGCGCGGCACGTTCGTGAACCCCCTCAACCGCTGGGCGTCGCTTGAGGCGGTCTTGCGTGCGGCGTCGGAGGGGAAGAACGAGGCAGAGACCTCGGTCCAGCTCATCGAGCTCCGGCGGATGCTGGAAACAGGCGCCTGCGAACTGGCGGCCGGGCGGATACGCGATGAGGATATCCAGACGCTCCACAGGTACGTGGACAGCATGCGCGCCGCCCACGAGGTCAACGATGTTGCCGCCTTCGTGGAAGCGGACCTGGCATTCCACGACCTGATCCTGCATGCCTCCGAGAACGTCTTTGTGTCCGTCCTTTTCGAACCGCTGCACCAGGTGCTGCAGAAGCGCCGCACCCAGACGTCCGCTGTCCGGGAAATCCAGGAGCACGCAATCGGGCACCACCAGAAAATCGCCGAGGCGCTGGAATCCCGTGACCCCGTGCGGTCCCGGCAAGCCATGGATGACCACATGCAGCAGACCCTGGACGACCTCAAGAACCTGGTGCTCGAGGCGAAGTAAGCCGGCTTTTCCCTGGGATCAGGGCGTCAGCGCGCCGGCGGGGCGGTGGTTCCGCGGACAACCAGTTCCGTGGCAACTTCCAGGGCCGTGGGGACTGCCGCACCCGGCAGGTCCTGCTGCTCCGTGAGCATGCCCACCGCCATGGAGGCGAGCTGGGCCAGGGGCTGGCGGACCGTGGTGAGCGGCGGAGACGTCAACGCCGCCTGGGCAATGTCGTCAAACCCCACAATGCTCAGATCCTTCGGTACATGCAGCGAGCGCTGCCCGGCCGCGTTCATCACGCCCAGGGCCTGCAGGTCACTGCCCGTGAAGATCGCCGTGGGCGGCTCTGGCAGGTCAAGCAGTTCCCCGCCCAGCCGCATGCCGGATTCGATACTGAAATCGCCGTCCTTGACGAGCTCGGGCAGGACGGGCAGCCCTGCCTCGTGCAGCGCAGCGGCATAGGCGGCGTAACGGGCACGGCCATGTCCGGGGCTGTGCTTCCGGCCGGTGATGATAGCGATCCGGCGGTGGCCCTGGCCCAGCAGGTGGCTGACGGCGGCAAGGGCGCCGGAGAATGACGCCGGGCTCACGCTGGGAATTGGCAGCCCTTCGGTTCCTTCCGGGTCGATTGCGACGGCGGGAATCTTCAGGGTCCGCAACGTGGTCACCAGGCTTGAGCCCTTCCGCGGAGCCAGCAGCAGCACTCCGTCCAGCCGGTTCACCGAGGGTTCGCGCAGCTTTCGCCAACGTTCAACGGTGGCATGTTCTGCGCGCGCATAGGCCACGGCATAACCCAGCCGGTCCGCGGCCGCCTCAACTCCTGCCATGGTTTCCAGGACCCATGGTGAATCGAAGTTGTTGACCACCAGCTGCAGGAAGCCGGGCTGGCTGGCAGCAGCCGCCCGTTTGGAATAATCAAGCTCTTCGAGCGCCTGCTGGACCTTGGCGCGGGTGGCGTCGGACACGTGGATCCGGCCGTTGAGCACTTTGGATACCGTGGGCACGGATACGCCTGCCGCGGCCGCAACGTCAGCTATCTTGGGACGCGGAGTGGCGGTCACAGGGGCGGTCCTTGGGGTCATGTGGTTGCGGCGGCGAGGAGCGGTGCGGTGGGACGGCGCGCGGGCGCAACATCCACGCGCACGGGTCCCACGATAACACTGCCTCCTTCCTCCGAACCCAGGGGTGACGTGGCAAAGATCCCCAGCTCAGCTCCGATCCATTGCCCCTTCACCACCTCAAAGTTCCAGCCCTGCACCTCCCAGGGCTTCCCCGGCCCGGAACGCCACGCAAAGGTGGACCGGGGGGTTCCGTCGGTACGGATCTGCAGTTCTATGCGCGGCCCCGGCAGCGCCATTTTCCGGCCCAGCCGCTGCTCGTGCGGGACCTCCCCGCCGGTTCCGTCGCCCAGGACATATCCATCTTCTGTCCTGACGATACCCAGCCACGCGTACTGCCGGCCTAATACCACCACGCCTGCCCGCGTCCCCACCGGCACATCCTGCAGCTCCACCGACGTGGTGAAGGTTGACGGGGTACCGGGCAGGACTTGCCCCAGCACATTGGGGAGTTCGCGAAGGTTCACCGGGTCATTGGGCTTCGGTGTGAGAACCAGGTGTCCTCCCCCGCACTGGTGTGCCCAGTCATCCCGGGGATTCGCCTGCCAGTGCCACTGCGGTCCCAGGCGGGGCGAGGAGAAGTCGTCACTGGCCGGCAGGACCGCGTGGTCCGCGAAGGTACCCGCCGGGTAGGAGTGGGTGGGCACCGGTGTTCCCGGTCCTCCGTCGGCAGACTGGTGCCCCATCCAGGGCCAGCCATCCGCGGTCCAGCCCATCGGCTGCAGGTGGACCACGCGGCCATAGGGGCCGCGGTCCTGGAAGTGCAGGAACCAGTCCTCGCCACGCGGGCTTGTGACCCAGGCACCCTGGTGCGGACCATTGACCTGGGTGTTCCCCTGTTCCAGGACGCGCCGCTCCTCATATGGCCCGAACGGGGACCTGGACCGGAACACCGACTGCCAGCCTGTAGCCACCCCGCCGGCGGGTGCGAAGATCCAGTACCAGCCCTCCCTTTTGTAGAACTTCGGACCCTCCAGGGTTGTGTAACCCGGAAGGTCCGCTCCGTCGATCACGTGGGTTCCGCGGTCCAGGAGCCTGGTTGCATCCAGGCTCATCCGGTGGACCGTAAGCCGGTTCTTCACGCCGATCCTGCTCTTGGCCCAGCCGTGCACAAGGTAGGCCTGGCCGTCGTCGTCCCACAAAGGGCAGGGGTCGATGAGGCCGCGGCCGGGATACAAGAGGTGGGGAGCGGTCCACGGCCCCTCTGCCTTTTCGGCACTCAGCACAAAGATGCCGTGGTCAGGGTCAGGATAGAAAATCCAGAAACGCCCGTCGTGGTGCCGCAGCGAAGGAGCCCACACGCCGCTGCCGTGGCGCACCAGCGAGTAGTGGCTGTCCTGGGGCAGCGCACACAGTGCGTGGCCGGCGTGCTCCCAGTCCACCAGGTTCCGTGAGCGAAGGACAGGCAGTCCGGGGACGCGGTTGAAGCTTGAGGCAATGAGGTAATAGACGCCGTCCACCTGGACAGCGTCAGGGTCCGGCCAGTCGGCATTGAGGATGGGGTTCTGATAGACGGGGGCGGGAAGGCGGGTGGTCATGATGTCCTGTCGGGTGAACTGCGGCTGGCGAAGGGGTGCTGCTGGAGAAGCTCGAGGGCCTGGGCGGGCGTGGTAACCGCACCGTCATGGACGACTGCGTGCAGGGCCAGCCTCAGCGGATTGTTGTGGTCCACCACGGCCGGTTGCGTCCATGAAACTGCCGGGCCTGCGCCAAGGTAGTCTTCGGCCCTGATGAACCAGGGAAGCAGCTGGTCCGGTTCCTGGGCGAGGAGCACAGACACCGGCGCTTCGTCGATCACCATGCTGACCGAGAGCCAGGGTGACACCGAGCCGTGGGCGGCATCGGCGCCGCGTCCCGCCTCGGAAAGAACCACCGGCCGGCCGGTGACTTCGGGAAACCGCCAGAATATGCCGCCGTATCCGGCACCTTTCCTGCCTTTGACGGCCGACGACGACACCTCCAGCCGCTGTATGCCCTCCGCCGGGACTATCACCGAGAACAGCGAAAGGGACCAGCTGGCAGGTTCGGGGTGGTGAAGGTATTCGATGCGCCGTTGCTCCGCTGCGAGGTGCCCGCCGGAGTGGGAGAGCCAGGAAACGCCCCCGCATTCGGCGTCCGGCGCTGACTGCCAGCCGTGCGGGCGCTGGACTCCGTGGTTGTCCAGGAGCACGGGCCCATTGGCGGGCGTGTAGGTGGACCCACCCCAAAAGTTCGTTCCGTTGACGTCCGGAAATGCAATGGACAGACCCAGGTGGTGAGGATGGTCGACCGGCAGTGACTGCGTGGTCACGGTCCCGGCGAGCGACCGGACCGGATGGAGATAGGGGCGGGGCGCAAGGGTGGCGGGCTGCCGCAGATCCGTGTTGTGGACAGCGAGGGGATGCCCCCCGCGGGAAACGCGCCCCCCGGCAGCAGGGATGGTGTGAGTAGCCAAACAAAACCTCCGGTGATGACACTTCCGCAACGTGGGGATCAGCTTAGCCAGAACAGAAATAGTTAGGCAATATCTACGGAAACTTTCTTTTGGAAAGGCCACTCACCATAAAAATATGTGTTGACAGTCACAACCTATGTTTGCTAGAAATCGTTTACTCAGATTTTCAGTTCTGCGCCCTTGCTGCTTCGGTACCGCACCGAAGAGCGGTTCTACGAGCGTTTGGCACTCAGAAACTTTCTGTTCAAATTCCAACAATCCGCTGCACCGGACCGTGGAGCGCAACCCCGAGAGGCGTCATTCAATGAAGAAGACATTCAGCAGCCCCATCTCCCGCAGGCTGGTCCTGGGCGCAGCCGTCACCGCCGCGGGGCTGGCCCTGAGCGGCTGTGGCGGCGGGTCAGCACCTGCCGCCGGCGGCGGAAACGTGGAGCTGAACTTCGTCTACTGGGGAGATGCCACCAGGGCCAAGATGACCGACGCGGCAATCAAGATCTTCGAGGAAAAGAACCCAGGCATCACCGTCAAGAGCGAGTACCAGGACAGCGGCCCTTACGCGGACAAGCTGGCGACCCGCTTCGCCGGGGGGAATCCTCCGGACGTGCTGAACATGGCAAACCGCAGCCTGCTCGAATATGCGCAGCGCGGCACGCTCGCAGACCTCAGGTCCATGCAGGGACTCGACCTGGCGGACATCCCGGACACCATCCAAAGTCGGGGTGAAGTGGATGGCAAGCTCTACGGCCTGGCCACGGGCGTCACCACTATCGGCATGGTGGTCAACAAAACCATTACGGACCAGGCCGGCGTCACCATCCCGGACGACAAGACCTGGAGCTGGGAGGACTACGCCAAGTTTGCCACCGAAGTCACGCAGAAAACCGGGGGCAAGGTCTACGGGGCCGGTTACGACGTTGCCACCGAAACCGGTCCCATCCTGTTCGCCAGGCAGCGCGGCGAGGACTTCTACACCAAGGACAACAAGCTCGGCGTCAGCGAGGAGACCATCCGGGAGTGGTTCCAGTACAGCGTCGACCTGCGAACGAGCGGAGGCTATCCGCCGGCAGGCTTCTTCGAGCAGATCGGCGGCTCAGCCGCCCAGTCGTACCTCGCCAAGGGAACGGTTGCCTCGCAGATCATTCCGATCAACAACTACAAGGCCTACAACGAGGCTGCCGGCGGCAACGTGGTCCTGCTCCGGATGCCCGGTGAGACCACGGAGGAACGCCGCGGGTACTCAGCGGATCCCAGCATGCTCTGGTCCATTGCTGCCAAGTCGAAGCATCCCAAGGAAGCTGCACAACTGCTGAACTTCCTGATCAACGATGCAGACGGAGCCGCGGAAACGCTCACCCAGCGCGGGGTGCCCATCAATCCGGAAGTTGCTGACGCCATCAAGCCAAAACTCAGCAAGGACGACATTGCCTTCGTGGACATGGTGGCCGCCATCCAGGAAGACGACCTGGCCCCTGCGTATGTGTACCCCAAGGGTGCAAGCGTTGTGGCGGACACCCTCAAGCAGCTGGCAACGGAAGTCGAGTTTGGCCGCGTCACCCCCGCTGATGCTGCCACGACCTTCCTGGAGAAGAGCAATGCCGCCATCAACAAGTAGCCGGCGCGCGTCCAGTTATCCCCATATCCAGATAGGAGCCTGACCGCATGTCAGTGCTGACCAAGCAAGCCCCCGGCGCGGCTGCCACCCTGGCCGCGCCGGGCGGGAAACCGGGCAGGGGCCGCCCCAAGCGCAAGAACCAGCGTTCGGGTTACCTTTTCCTGCTGCCATGGTTCCTCGGAATGCTGTTCACGATCATCCCGTTCTTCGCATCCCTCTACCTGGCGTTTACGGACTACAACCTCTTTACCGAACCGAACTTCGTGGGCTTGGCGAACTTCCAGGTGATGTTTGAGGATCCGCGCCTTCTGCAGTCCCTGAAGGTCACGTTCATCTACACCTTCGTCTCAGTCCCGATCTCGCTTGCCGTCGCGCTGCTGATCGCCATAGTGCTGAACCGCGGCCTGCAGGGCCTGGCAATCTACCGGTCCGTGTACTACCTGCCCTCCCTGCTGGGCGGCAGCGTCGCGATCGTCATGCTGTGGCGCTACATCTTCGGCAACGATGGCATCGTCAACAGTGCCCTGGGACTTCTGGGAATCCAGGGCCCGGCATGGGTAACGGACCCGGAGTTCGCATTGAGCACGCTGATCGTCCTGAATGTGTGGACGTTCGGCTCGCCCATGGTGATCTTCCTCGCCGGCCTGCGGCAGGTGCCCGCAATGTACTACGAGGCGGCGTCCATCGACGGAGCGTCCCGGTGGCGGCAGTTCCGCAGCATCACCCTGCCGCTGATCAGCCCCATCATCTTCTTCAACCTCATCATGCAGCTGATCGGGTCTTTCCAGACGTTCACCCAGGGCTATGTGATGAGCGGCGGCACCGGCGGGCCGGCTGATTCCACGCTGTTCTACAACCTGTACCTCTACCAGAAGGGCTTCACCGAGTTCGAGATGGGCTATGCCTCCGCCATGGCGTGGCTGCTGTTGATGATCATCGCGATTTTCACCGCCATCAACTTCATCGCATCCAAGTTCTGGGTCTTCTACGACAATTAAGGCACCGCTATGGCTCTCCTCGATCTACCCCTGAAAAACAAGCAAAAGAAGGAAGCACCGCCTGCCGAGGACGCGCTGACAGGCACCCCGGGCACCCGCTTCTCACGGCACCTGATCCTTTGCCTGGTGGGCCTGGTGATGCTGTATCCGCTGCTATGGCTGCTGTCCAGCTCGTTCAAGCCCAGCAACGACATCTTCCGGCAGCTGGGGCTGTGGCCAGAAAACTGGGACTTCAGCAACTATGCCCAGGGCTGGACCGCCCTGAACCAGCCCTTCCACGTCTACCTGGTCAATTCCCTGATCGTGGTGGTGTTCTCCATTGTGGGGAACATCTTCTCCTGTGCGCTGGCTGCCTATGCCTTCGCACGGATGGAGTTCACTGGCCGGAAACTGTTCTTTGCCTTGATGCTGGGAACGCTGATGCTCCCCGGCCACGTGCTCCTGGTGCCGCAGTACATCATCTTCTCGCAGCTGGGCTGGCTGGACACCTACCTGCCGCTGATCGTGCCCAACTTCATGGCCACCAACGCGTTCTTCATCTTCCTGATGGTCCAGTTCATGAAGGCACTGCCCCAGGAACTGGACGACGCCGCCCAGATCGACGGCTGCGGCCCGTTCCGGACGTTCCTGCGGGTCATCATGCCCCTCTGCGTTCCGGCGATGGCCACCACGGCCATCTTCACGTTCATCTCCACCTGGAACGAGTTCTTCGGTCCCCTGCTCTACATCCAGAACCAGGACCTCTACACCGTTCCCCTGGCGCTGCGGGCCTTCATGGATTCAGAAGGCCAAAGCATGTGGGGCCCCATGTTCGCCATGTCCGTCGTGTCCATTGCACCCATCATCGGCTTCTTCATCGCTGGCCAGAAATACCTCATCAACGGCATCGCCACAACAGGCCTGAAGTAGCCCAGCCCTCAACAGGGCCCGCACGCTCCGTCACGCATCACCAACTCAACCCAACCCAGAATGCCCGTGCCCGGGCTGGAGGCTGCCCGGGCACGCAACAAAGGAGTTTTGCATGAGTTTGCGACGTCTACTTGGCGCGGCCACCGCCGTCGTCATGCTGGGAAGCCTGGCGGCGGTCCCGGCCGCAACCGCCGCCCCCGCCGGGACCACCGGGCAGGCCGCCGCAGCGCCTGCCACCTTGGCACCGACAGCGGACAACACTCCGGAAGCAATGTGGAAGCAAACACCTGACGGCTTTGCATCCCTCCCGGGGTACGGTCTGGCCGGAACCACCGGCGGCCAGGCTGGCCGGATCGTCACCGCGTCCACCATCGGGGAACTTAAGGACTATGCGGCAGCCACGGAACCGCTCGTGATCTTCATCCGGGGCAGCCTGGCCGCCACGGACTATGTCAAAATCCCCGTCGCCGCCAACAAGAGCTTCATCGGCACGGGAGCCGGTGCCGAGGTGGTGAACGCAGGCTTCAAGCTCATCAATACCTCCAATGTCATTTTCCGGAACTTCACCATCCGGGACTCCTACATCCCGGGCGACTGGGACGGAAAGCGCCCGGATAACGACCGCGACGGCATCCAGCTGGATACCACGCACCACGTCTGGGTGGACCACATGAAGATCCAGCGCATGGGCGACGGCCTGATAGACACCCGCAAGGACTCAGACCTCGTTACCTACTCCTGGAACATCTTTGCGGACAACAACAAGGCCCTGGGCGTGGGCTGGACCTCCAACGCCGTGACCAGGATGACCATCCACCACAACTGGATCCGCAACACCACCCAGCGAAACTTCAGCCTGGACAACACCGCAGCCGCACACGTCTACAACAACTACCTGCAGGACGTGGGGCAGTACGGCATGATGGGCCGCAACGCCGCCAAGGTGGTGCTGGAGGGCAACACCTTCACAGCCGTGCAGGACCCTATTGTCGCCAAGGACCCCGGCACCGAGGTGGTTAGCCGGGACAACGTTTTCAACGGCACCCGCGGCCGCAGGGATAACGTGGGCGCCGCGTTTGACCCCGCCCAGAACTACGCCTACCAGAAAGACGACGCCGCCCGCGTTCCGGACATCGTTGCCGCCGGGGCCGGCCCCAGGGAGAACAGCGCGCCCAACAACGCCACCGGGATCACCGTGGCCCTCGACGGCACGGGCGACTTCGGCAGCCTGCAGGCTGCAATCGGATCCATCCCCAGCGGCAGCACCATGCCCCGAACCATCACCGTCAAGCCCGGCACCTACCGCGAATCCGTAAACGTCTGGGCGGACCGTCCGAACCTCACCATCCAGGGCGCAACAGCCAACCCGGCCGACGTCGTCATCAGCTACGACACCCCGGCCAACGGCGCAAAGTTCTACGGTGGAACCTGGGGAGCGGGCGGAAGCGCCACCCTCAACGTCCTGGCCGAGGGAACCACCGTGCGGAACCTCACCGTGGAGAACGCCTACGACGAAGCCGCCAACGGCGGGAGCCAGGCACTCGCCGTCCGGTCCGTGGCGGACCGGGTAACCTTTGACGGCACACGCTTCCTGGGCAACCAGGACACCTACCTCGCGGACACCACCGGCCGCGACGCCACCGCCCGTACCTACCTCAAGAACTGCTACATCGAAGGCGACGTGGACTTCATCTACGGCCGGGGCACCGCTGTCCTGGACGGCTGCACCATCCATTCCCTGGACCGCGGCAGTGCCACCAACAACGGCTACATCGTGGCCCCGAGCACCAAGAACTCCAACCCGTACGGCTTCCTGATCGTTGACAGCACCCTCACCTCCGACGCCGCTCCCGGAACTGTCAGCCTGGGCCGGCCCTGGTTTGCCAGCAGCGATCCTGACGCCCACCCGATGGCCGTCATCCGCGACTCCACCCTGGGCAGCCATATCGCGGTCCGCGGCTGGGCAGACATGAGCGGCCACGCGTGGAGCGAAGGCAGGTTCGCCGAATACAACAACAGCGGACCGGGCGCCTATGTGAACGAGTTCCATCCCCAGCTCACGGCGGCAGATGCTCCGAAGTTCACCAAGGAAGCGTTCCTTGGCGACTGGACCCCGGCAGGACGTGGTTGAGATGGCCGGCAACCAACACTCCAAGGAGAGCCAAGGATGATTTCCATACCCCTGTCCATCGTGATGGCCACTGGTCTTGCCCTCACGGCGTCAGTTCCCGCACCAGCGCCGCAAGGTGCTGAAGGCATCCCGGTATCCACGGGCCTGGGGAGGCAGGTCCTTGCCGTGGGCGACGGATGGGCGTCTGCTGATGGCGGAACAACCGGCGGCGCCAGTGCAGCACCGGAAGACGTGCACGAGGTTTCATCGAGGGATGAACTCGCCGCCGCAGTGGCCGGAAGCGAGCCCAAGATCGTGTACGTGAAGCAGCACATCGACGCAAATACCGCCTCCGACGGCACTCCGATCGCCTGCGAAGACTACGCGGTGGACGGCTACTCCCTGGACGCTTACCTCGCGGCATTCGACCCGGCGCACTGGACGGGGCAGGCATCCGGCCCCCTTGAAGATGCCCGCAAGGCGTCAAGCGCGAACCAGCGGAAGCAAATCCGGATCGACGTCGGCGCCAACACCACCATCGTTGGCGTGGGCGACGTCCAGCTCACGGGCTTTACGTTGAACATTGATCGGGTGGACAACGTGATTGTCCGCAATCTCCGCCTCTCCGATGCCTATGACTGCTTCCCCGGCTGGAACGGGGACACGTGGAAAACCGAGTGGGACAACCTGGTGGTGTCGGGATCCACTCATGTGTGGCTGGACCACCTGACACTTGATGACGGCGGGACAGTCGACGCCGAACAGCCCAAATATTTCGGCCAGCCCTTCCTGCGGCACGACGGCCTCCTGGACGTCGTGCGCCAGGCGGACCTGGTGACCATCTCGTGGAGCAGGATGGTGGGGCATGACAAATCCCTGCTGTGGGGCAATGGAGACGGTGTCACAGCGGATCGGGGGCGGCTTCGCGTCACGCTGCACCACAACGAATTGGTTGATCTTGAGCAACGCGCGCCCCGGGTCCGGTTCGGGCAGGCACACGTCTATAACAACCTGTACCGGGTGAGCAACCCCGATCACTACCAGTACTCCTGGGGCGTTGGCGCGGAGTCCAGCATCATCGCAAGGAACAACACCTTTGAGCTGGCGGCGGGCATCTTCCCTGCTCAAATCATCGGAGACTTTGGCGGCACAGGAATCGATGAAGAGGGAACCTGGGTCAACGGACGGCGCGTCAGCGTACTGGACGCCTACAACTCGGCTAATCCGGAGCAGGCCCTGGCCCCGGAAGTATCCGGCACGCCCGGCCCCCATTTGCGCATTGAACCTGCTCCGGCCGCAGCGGAACGGGTTGAGCGGGGAGCAGGCTCAGGCCTGCTGAACTGATCCGGCTCAACGGCACATCCGTATAGGGCTGGGCGGATAAGGTCTGGCCAATGCTCCGGGGGTGCTACTAGTCTTCAAGAACGGCCCGCAACCGGGAGCCCCAAGGCGATCACTAGGAGCGAAGTTGTCCAACCACACGTACAGCATTTCGGAAATTGTCGGCACGTCGGACCAGGGTGTGGACGAAGCCGTCCGCAATGGCATCGCGAAGGCCTCACAGACCCTCCGCAACCTGGACTGGTTCGAGGTGAAGGAAATCCGGGGCCACCTGGAAGAGGGCAAGATCGCCGACTGGCAGGTCACCATCAAGATCGGTTTCCGCCTCGAAGAGTAGCGGCACAAACCCAAGCTGGCCCGCACCTACGTCGAAAAAACCCGTTTGGGGGACGTCAGGTGCGGGCCAGTTTGGCTTTAACTAGTTTGCCGAGACGGTACCGGCTGAGCGCCGCCGCCATACTGTTGGAACGCCGTCGAACGCGGGGAACACGTGGCCTTCGAAGAAGGACAGCACGGTGTGCGGGTCATGGTCCGGACTCCAGAGACCGGACACCGGGCAGTGTGAGCCCGTGGCAGTGGAAGGAACGCCGGCCGTGGCACCCTTGCGTTCCTTGAGCAGTGCGATGCGTTTCATCGTTGAGACCATCCTTGGTGGAGAAAGCGTGTAGCTCCAGCCTAGGAAGCGCGCCGTTCTTCCCCAATGGGCTCGTGGCCAGAATCGCCCGCCCCAACTGGCCAAAAGCACAATGTTTCCGGCTGCTTTACTCCCGGTTCTCTGCAACAGCCGGAGCGGCGTCGCGGGTCGCAGGCTCCGGGGCGGGTCCAGCGGCACCCAGGCTCCCCAGCAGCGCAAGGGCATCGGCCGACGGCGAGCCCGCCTTGGCGGAATACACCCGGAGCGTCTGGTCGGGATCGTCCGGGAGGACCAGGTTTTCAAAGTTCAGTTCCAGGTCCCCGACGGCGGGATGATGCAGCCGAACGCTGCCCGCCGACCGCGTGGCCACCCGGTGCCCTGCCCACCACTGCCGGAAGTGCTCGCTGTGGACCGCCAGTTCGCCCACCAGCTGGTTGGCCTGGGCGTCGTTGGGATGCCGGCCGACGTCCACCCGCAGGGCGCCTGCCGCTTCTGCCGCAACGGTTTTCCAGTCCCGGAAAAGCTCCCGGGCCCCGGGATCAAGAATGAGCCAGCGGGTCAGGTTCCGTTCGGCGGCCGGCAGCGCAGGAAAGTCCGTGAACAGCAGGAAGGCCATCCGGTTTCCGGCAAGGACATCACTGCGCCGCCCCAGCACCATGGCCGGCACGTCCCCCACCGCCTCAAGGAGTTGGCGAAGCCCGGGGCGGACACCCTGGGCGGCCGGGACGCTGGACCGGGCGGACCCGGCGCAGTTTTCCAGCAGGTCCAGCATGTGCGCATGCTCGCCGGTGTCCAGCCTGAGGGCGCGCGACACTGCGTCCAGGACAGTGCGTGACGGGTGGATGTTCCGGCCCTGCTCGAGGCGGACGTAGTAGTCAGTGCTGACTCCGGCCAGGCGGGCGACTTCCTCGCGGCGCAAGCCGGGAACCCTGCGGGCACCGGAAGCCGGCCCCGCACCGGCGTCCTCAGGGCTCAGGCGGGACCGCATGGCTTTGAGGAATTTTCCGAACTCGGCGCTTTGACCCATGCAGACCATTGTGCCCGGCACGCTGGTTCTGTTCTACAACGAAGGTAGGACTGGCAGTCCTAGGAAAAACAGAATCAGGCAGTCCTGCTGACTTACCGGCGAAAAGTGCATAGGCTCAGGAGGGAGCCAGCGGAAACCGCTTTCTTCCTGTCGAGCCCACGGCATCCCACTACCGCACCAGCGCATCAAGGAGCCCCCATGTCAGAGCTGACACTGAACAACGGCGTAGCTATCCCCCAGCTTGGCCTCGGCGTTTTCCAGGTCCCGCCCGAAGACACGCAGCGGATTGTGGAGGACGCCTTCGAGGCCGGCTACCGCCACATCGATACCGCAGCCGGGTACCGCAACGAGGCCGGAGTGGGCGCGGCGATTGCAGCCACGGGGATTCCGCGCGAGGACATCTTCGTCACCACCAAGCTCCGGAACGGCGAACAGGGCCGCGCGCAGGAAGCCTTCCAGAACAGCCGCAAAGCACTGGGGCTGGAGTTTGTGGACCTCTACCTGATCCACTGGCCGGTCCCCTCCCAGGGGCTCTACGTCCAGGCCTGGAAGGAGATGGAGCGGCTGTACGAGAACAAACAGATCCGCGCCATCGGCGTCTCCAACTTCCTGGCCGAACACCTGGACAACCTGCTGGAGTCTGCGGAGATCGTTCCCGCCGTCAACCAGATCGAGCTCCACCCCAGCTACCAGCAGGCGGCCCTCGCGGCCAAGTGCCGGGACCTGGGCATCGGCGTCGAGGCCTACAGCCCGCTCGGCCAGGGCGGCGACCTGAACGGAAACGCCGTCACCGCCATCGCCAATGCCCACAGCGCCACCACGGCACAAGTGGTGCTCGCCTGGCACCTGGCAACAGGCAACATCGTGATCCCCAAGTCCGTGGATCCGGGACGCATGCGGGAGAACTTCGCCGCGTCCTCCCTGAAGCTCACGGAGGACGAACTGTCCGCCATCACCGCCCTGGAGTCCGGCGCCCGGATCGGGTCAGATCCCGCCGTCGCCGCCTTCACCCAGCTGTAGGCCGACTCCCTGAACCCGTCCCCGAAAGGACAACCCATGCAGTACACCCACTTGGGCCGCTCCGGCCTCTCAGTCTCCCGCCTCTGCCTCGGCACCATGAACTTCGGTCCGCAGACGGAAGAAGCGGATGCCCACTTCATCATGGATTCGGCACATGAGCAGGGCATCAACTTCTTCGACACCGCCAACGTCTACGGCGGCGCCGGCCACCGCGGCTGGACGGAAGAGATCATTGGCCGCTGGTTCGCGAAGGGCGGCGAGCGCCGCGAACACACGGTGCTGGCCACCAAGCTGTACGGCACCATGACGGACCGGCCCAACGAATCCAAGCTCTCCGCTTTGAACATCCGCCGGGCCCTGGACGCCAGCCTGAAACGCCTGCAGACCGACTACATTGACGTCTACCAGTTCCACCACATTGACCGTGACACCCCGTGGGACGAAATCTGGCAGGCCATCGAGGTGGCCGTCCAGCAGGGCAAGATCCTGTACTCCGGCAGCAGCAACTTCGCCGGCTGGCACATTGCCCAGGCGCAGGAAGCGGCCCGCCGCCGCAACTACACCGGCCTGGTGAGCGAGCAGTCCATCTACAACCTCTTCATGCGCCAGGTGGAGCTGGAGGTCATTCCGGCCGCACAGCAGTACGGGCTGGGCCTCATCCCCTGGTCGCCTTTGCAGGGCGGGCTCCTGGGCGGGGTATTGAAGAAGGAGCGCGACGGCGTCCGGCGCACCGAGGGCCGTGCGGCGGAAACGCTCAAGAAGCACGAGGACCAGATCCGCCAGTATGAGGATTTCGCGGATGAGCTCGGCCACGAGCCCGGCGACGTTGCCCTTGCCTGGCTCCTGCACCAGCCCGCCGTCACGGCACCCATCGTGGGACCGCGGACCCAGGAACAGCTCGACGCGGCCGTGCGTGCCCTCGACGTCACCCTGGACGCCGATGCCCTCAAGCGGCTGGATGACATCTTCCCAGGGCACCGCACTGCGCCGGAAGACTACGCGTGGTGAACCCACTAAACCCTGACGCCGACACTGTGGCGCCGAGAAACATCCTTTTCATCGGCGGCACCGGAGTCATCAGCGCGGCGGCGGCAGAACGCGCCGTCGCGCTGGGACACCGGCTCACCATCCTCAACCGGGGCCGGTCCACAAGGCCGGTCCCGGAGGGGGCGGAAATCCTCACGGCCGACGTTCGCGACGCATCCTCGGTCCGTGCGGCGCTCGCCGGGCGCGAGTTCGACGCCGTGGCGGACTTTATTACCTTTACGGCAGACCAGGCGCAGGCCGGCCTGGACCTGTTCGCCGGCCGCACCGGGCAGTACGTGTTCATCAGCTCCGCGTCCGCCTACCAGAAGCCGCCCACCAGGCTGCCAATCCTCGAGTCCACTCCGCTGAAGAATCCGTTCTGGCAGTACTCCCGGGACAAGATTGCCTGTGAGGAACTGTTCTACAAGGCATACCGCGAGCAGGACTTCCCACTGACCGTGGTCCGCCCTTCGCACACCTATGACCGCACCAAGATCGCCATGGTGGGCGGCTGGACGGACATCCACCGGATGCGCTCGGGACTGCCGGTCATGGTGCACGGCGACGGGACGTCGCTGTGGACCCTGACCCACAGCCAGGACTTTGCCAAAGCCTTCGTGGGCCTGCTGGGCCGGCCGCAGGCGGTGGGCGAAAGCTACACCATCACGTCGGACGAGTACTTGCCGTGGAACCAGATCTACCAGCTGTTCGCGCGGGCCGCGGGCGTTCCGGAGCCGGAACTGGTCCACGTGTCGTCGGAAACCATCGCCGCCCACAGCGCCGAGCTCGGAGCCAACCTCCTGGGCGACCGCTCACACTCTGTGGTCTTCGACAACACCAAGATCAAGTCCCTGGTACCCGGCTACCGCGCCACCATTCCGTTCGCTGACGGCGCCCGGCAAATCGTGCAGTGGTTTGACGCGAACCCGCAGCTGCAGACTGTGGACCAGGACTACATGGCCCTCAGCGACCGGCTCATCGCCTGGGTGCGCAGCGGCGCGTGAGGCCGTGCCTTCCGAATTTTCTACAACGTTCTAAATAACTTCCTTGCGGCCAGGTGGCAAGGCTTGTTTTCTGCAGCACTCCCCCACTAAATTATCGGGGAAGCGTTTTCCCATTCTCGAATTGAAAGGATTCACTGATGAGTCCGAACCGTACTCCCGCACGCCTCCTGTCCGTCGCCGCCGTCGGCATTGCCCTCACTGTAGGCTGCCTCGCCGGCCCCGCGTCCGCCGTCGAACGTTCCCCCAAGTCCCTCACGCCGGACGTCCAGCTGGACCACCTTGACCGCGGCCTTGTGGCCGCCAAGACGTCCGAAGGCGTCTTCCTGAGCTGGCGGTTCCTGGGCCACGAAGCCTCCGGCTCCTCCGCCACCGGCCTTACCGGGACGGACTTCAACGTCTACCGGGACGGCGAGAAACTGGCCACGGTCACAGACAGCACCAACTTCCAGGACGCCGGCGGGACCGCCGCCTCCGGGTACCAGGTGCGGGCCGTCGTCGGAGGCGTGGAGGTGGACAGCAGCGCAACCGCAACGCCGTGGGGTGGCACCTTCAAGGACATCCCGCTGAAGAAGCCGGCGGACGGCGTCACCCCAACCGGGCAGGCCTTCACCTACGCCGCGAATGACGCGTCCGTGGGGGACGTCGACGGCGACGGGCAGTACGAGTTCATCGTGAAGTGGGACCCTAACAACTCCAAGGACGTCTCCCAGGTGGGCTACACCGGCAACACCTTCGTGGACACCTACAAAGCGGACGGCACGCTGCTGCACCGCATCGATCTGGGCGTCAACATCCGCTCGGGCGCCCATTACACTCAGATGCTGGTCAACGATTTCGATGGCGACGGCCGCGCCGAAATGATGATGAAGACGGCCCCGGGAACCAAGAGCACCGGCTTCAAGGCCGATGGCAGCGTCGCTTCCGAAAACTTCATCTCGCTGCTGCAGCAGGACATCGAAGCAGGCTACTCCAACTCGGACGACTACCGCATGAGCGCCGCGGACTACTACCGGCACATGGTGCAGACGTTCCAGGGCTGGACGGAACATCCGGAGGTCAAGGCCGGCAACTGGCCCGCCACGCTGGAGGAAGCGTTTGGTACCGCGCCGAAGTACCAGTACCCCCTGTCCCAGGCTGACGCGGAGGCACTGGCCGACTACTTCATGGACGTGTACGCCCCTTCGCGCAGCGCCAGGAATAACCTGCGGGCCTTCGAGGGCTTCATCGTGTCCGGCCCCGAATACCTGACGGTGTTCGAAGGTGCCACGGGCAAGGAACTGAAGACCGTCGCCTATGAGCCGGGAAGGCACGACGACGGACTCATGTGGGGCGATTACGCCATGGCCCGCATCGAGCCGGGCAACAGGGTGGACCGGTTCCTTGCCGGCGTCGCCTACCTTGACGGCAAGAGGCCGGCTGCCGTGTTCGCCCGCGGCTACTACACCCGAAGCACGCTGGCCGCCTACACCTGGGACGGGTCAAACCTCGCGCCCGTGTGGAACGTCGACTCCGGCTGGACGCCCATGACCAACCCGTTCAACGACGGTCCCCACGGCCGGGACGGCACCGACCCGGAATTCGGCACGCTCACGACGCAGGGATTCCACTCGCTCAGTGCGTCCGACGTGGACGGCGACGGCAAGCAGGAGATCGTGTACGGCTCCGCCACCATCGACGACGACGGCTCCCTGCTGTACAGCTCCTTCGACACGATGCCTGACGGCAGCGCCACACCGGGCGAGGAAGCGCGCCTCGGCCACGGCGACGCCATGCACGTGACGGACCTCGACCCCACCCGTCCGGGCAAGGAAATCTTTACGGTGCATGAGGGCGGCACCTACGCGCCATATGGGTACGCCATGCGCGACGCCGCCACCGGCGAGGTGCTCTTCGGCGCCTACTCCGGCAAGGACACCGGACGCGGCATGATCGGCGATGTGGACCCCTCCGTCCCCGGCATCGAGAACTGGGCCATCGGCATGCAGTCCGCCGACGGCGACAAGCTGTCCACCGCCACTCCCGGCACCAACATGAGCATCAAGTGGGCCGCGGACATGACCACGCAGATCATTAATGGCGCAGGCGAGCAGACGCCCACCATTGACGACTGGAAGCGGGGCCGGCTGCTGACCGCTGAAGGCACCCGCACCAACAACGGCACCAAGGGCACACCCAGCCTGGTGGCAGACGTAGTGGGTGACTGGCGCGAGGAAATGCTGGTGCGGACGGCCGACAGCTCGGCGCTGCGCATGTACCTGAGCACCGAGGTGACCAACCACAAGCTCTACTCCCTGATGCACGATCCCCAGTACCGCGCCGAGGTTGCCCGGCAGAACACCACCTACAACCAGCCGTCCTACACGGACTTCTACTTTGCCTCAGACATGGACTTCGCCGGAGTGCCCCTGCGCGCAGCCTGGCTCCCCGGCAACGTGAAGGCCCTGCAGCACGTGCTTGAAGACCTGGTGGAGTCAGGGGACGTGTCCGGACCCGTGGCCAGCCAGCTGGCAGCCAGCATCAAGCAGGCCGCGGCTGCTGTTGAAGACGGCGACGCCGCGAAGGCCGCGAAGTCCATCCAGCGCCTTGTGGACTTCCTGTCGCAGCAGAAGGGACCTGATGCTGTATCCGATACCGCCCGCGTGTCCCTCCAGTACAACGCCGACAATATTCTTAGGGCGTTGAAGGGCTAGGACAGAACAATCCGGGAGAGACTGTTCCAATGACACGTGCACCGCTGATCACACTCAATGACGGCCACTCCATTCCGCAGGTGGGTCTCGGCACCTGGCCGCTGGACGATGACCAGGCGGCCACCGCCGTCGTACAAGCCCTGGAAGCCGGGTACCGGCACATCGACACGGCCGTGAAGTATGGCAACGAGCAGGGTGTGGGCAACGGCATCCGGGCCAGCGGCGTGGACCGCGATGAGCTCTTCATCACCACCAAGCTGGACGGCCAGTTCCAGGGCAAGGACAGGGCGGTGGAAGGACTGGAGGGGTCGCTGGAACGGCTGGGGCTGGATCATGTGGACCTGCTGTTGATCCACTGGCCCCTGCCGGCGCGGGACGAGTACATCTCCACCTGGAGGACCTTTGAACGCCTCCAGGCGGAGGGGAAAGTGCGCTCCATCGGGGTCTCCAACTTCAAGCCTTCCCACTTGGAGCGGCTGATGGCTGAAACGGACATTGTTCCGACCCTCAACCAGATCCAGCTGTCCCCGGCAATAACGCGCGCCGCCGAGCGGGAATTCCATGAAAAGCACGGCATCGTCACGGAGTCCTACAGCCCGCTGGGCGGCTCCGGGGCGGGTCTGCTCGGCGCGCCCATCCTCTCCCAGCTTGGCGAAAAGTACGGCAAAACGCCCGGCCAGCTGGTCCTTCGGTGGCACGTTCAGCACGGAATTGTAACGATTCCGAAAACAGCCAATCCGGAGCGGATGAGGGAAAACCTGGATATCTTCGATTTCGCCCTGGACCCGCAGGATCTAGCGGAATTGGCTATCCTTGACGAGGGGCCCGGCGCGGGCAACGATTCCGACGTCACAGGGCACTAAATGGCCCTGAAATGGGCTTTTTCTTCAATCCGGGGTTGGCAAATAGATAGTAAGCATGATTACTATTGAGGCAGAAGGATGAAGTGCCCCCGGGATCCGGAGGCCTCCTTTACTTAGGAAGAGGAACAAAAAATGGGATTCATTGCATTTCTAATTCTCGGCCTTATTGCTGGCGCGATCGCCAAGGCGATCCTCCCGGGCCGTCAGGGCGGCGGCTGGATCATCACCCTGGTCCTGGGCGTCGTTGGAGCACTCCTCGGCGGCTGGCTCGGTGGAATGATCTTCGGCACAGGACTGCAGGAGTTCTTCTCACTGCAGACGTGGCTGCTGGCCATCGGCGGCGCACTTATCGTGCTGCTGGTATACGGCATGATCACCAAGCGTGGCGCACGCAGCTAACTGCCGCGCCAGCCAGGGAAACCGGCCTGGGGACAACATCCCCAGGCCGGTTTTCCTATCTCCCGGCCTCTCTGGCCGGAACTGAATCTTTTCAGGGAGCAGGATTTCATTATGAAAAACAAACTTCTTTTGGGCGTAGGAATCGCCGCCGGATACGTGCTCGGATCGCGGTCGGGCCGGGCAGCGTACGACAAACTCAAGGCCAGGGCCGCTGGCATCTGGGACAGCAAGCCCGTGCAGGACAAGGTTGCCGTAGCTACGGAGACCATCAAGGAAAAGGCTCCTGAAGTCGCGGACCAGTTGAGTGAGGCCGCCCGCCGGGCAGGTACGGTCATCGGCTCGGCGATGCACCGCGAGGGCGCCCCGGGTGAGAAGAAGTCACCAACGTCCGACGACGCCACCCCAGCCGGCGCTTCCGGCACCAGCGCTGCGGGTACTTCGGGCGGAGTCGGCGCTGCTGGAACTACCGGCACTCGTGTTGCCGGTACCCCGGGCGACGACGACCTTGGCGAGGGCCACATCCCCGCGCACAGTACGCACCCGGAAACCCAGAACCTCGGCACCTCGGACGAAACTGATTCGAAGTCCTAAACAGGCAGCTCCGGCGGCTTGCGGCAGAGCGGATTCCGCTTGACAACGCAATAGACGCCTGCCTGTGCTACAACTGAATGGCTTTGCTGGCCGTCGCGATCCTTGGGGGACGCGGCGGCCAGCGGCGTCTTGACCACTGAAGCGGGTATTCACCTCGACAGCTACTTGCCAGACGGCTCCGCGGCTATGTGGATAACCCGCTCAAGCTGGTACCGGCTTCGCGGGTTATCCACATAGCCGCTTTGGCCGACCATTTTGTCAGTGGTCCTTGGCAGAGTTGTCCCATGAAGGTGATGGGAAACCAGCTTGCAGAGTCCGGCGGCTATACCGCCCTGCTCCGCAATGCATGTTCCTTCCCTCCACCTGCCAAAACCGGAACAACAAGCTCTCCACATGCGTCAGGCACCCGGCCTGTCATCCCGGGCCACCTCTCTGCAGTGGCTGGCGAACGTACTCCGAAACCCGCTGCCGGGACTCATTCGCTCCCGGCATTGGCTGTTGATGGCGCCTCCGGACGTGCCGGGGAAGCAGCTGGGCAGCCACAAGCCGGGCTGGCAGGAATTGGGGACCTCCTCAATGCTGCGGCGATGGCTGCCCCGGATACCCTTGCGGCGGCCGGCTACGTCCAGGCTTCCGACTTCGCCGGCCAGGTTGAGGACCTCGCCCGGAGTATTGAATACCTGCAGCTACTCGCTGCCGGAGCTGTGGACCGGAGCCGAAGCGAAGCTGTCATCGCAGCGGCAGCCGCCCGGTCCACCCGGTCCCGGGGCTGGGTCACCGGGTGGGACAACGGCGTTGAAACACTCAAGGAGACAGACGCCGACTGGCCGCGCAGGGCCACAACGGGCGACGCGGACCCCAGCGACTCGAAATCTAACAGCCCCGCACCCAGCGACCCGACGCCCAGGGCAGCCACTGCGGCTGGAGGTATAGCCGTTCCCGCTGCGGAAACCGGGACCAGTGGCGTAGTGCCGGTCGTGACTTCGCCGGCCGACGACGGGTGCAGGAACACTGCGGAGTTCCTCCGTCTCAGGCTCCGGATCCCCCTGCGCGAGGCCCGCCGCCGCCTCGCACTCGCTGACCAGGCCCTGCCCGGGACCAGCCTCACGGGCGAACCCCTCCCACCGGCCCGGCCACACCTCGCTAGCGCCCTTTCCCCGGCAGCCACCCCACTCACGGCCGGGCCAGCCGATGGCGCAGCAACTCCTGAGGAAACAGGCGCGGATACGGGCAAAGACACGAACGAAGGTACGGACGAGGGCCTGAAGGGGGTCTCGCCGGAGCGGGCTTCAGCACCAGCGGTGTCCTCTTACGCCGGGACAATCATCACCGCTGCGCTGGACCGGATCCGGCATCACACCACTCCGGATGTCCTGGACCGGATTGAACACGATCTCACCGCCGCCGCGGCCGCCGCCGATCCCGACTTCGTAGCCCGGTTGGCCCAGCGCTGGACCGAGACTATCGATGCCGACGGCACCGAACCCACCGAGGAAGCCCTCCGCCACACCCAGGGCGCGTTCATCCGCAAACCCCGCCACGGCCTGCACCGCCTCGAAATCTTCGCCACCACAGACCAGTACGAACACCTCCTCACCGCCATGAACGCCGCCACCAACCCCCGCACTACCGTCTCCAACGGCGCCGGCGTACCCAACGGCGCTTGCGCCGACACCAACGCCGGTTCCGGTACAGGGACCGGGACAGACTCCGACGCCGGCGGCGGCAGGGGCAGGGCAAGTTGCAGTACAAGGGACATAGTCATCGGCGCCGTTAGCGGAGACGGAAGTGGGTCCGCGCAGGACTCTGCCTGGCACGACGCCGGCTCTGGGTCCGGCTGGGACCTGGAACGCCGCACCCGCCCCCAAAAACAACTGGATGGCATTATCAGCGCCGTCAAAGCAGGGCTCACCACCAATGCCCTGCCAATCACCGGCGGCAACCGGCCCCAGATCATTGCCACCATCAACTACAAGGACCTTTTCCCCCACCACCGCGACCCCTCCGGCGGTCTGGAATCAGGCCCGCGCGGCGCAGGCGAGGGTAGCGCAGGCACCGGCACCGGCAGCGTTATGGACCCAAGCATGGACGCAGGCGCGGGCACCGGTATGAACGCAGGCGCAGGCACCGGTATGAACCCAGGCGCACGCGCAGCCACCGGTATCGACGCAAGCATGCACACAGTTGCGGGCGTCGGCAGCGGCACTGGGACCCGCACGGACCTAAACACTGCGACCGGAACAGCACCCGGTTCCGCGTCGGGGAACTTCGTCTTTACCGGGCCAGTGGCCGTCGCTACCCTGCGCAAAATGGCCTGCGACGCCGACATCATCCCCGCAGTCCTGGGCACCCACGGCGAGATCCTGGACCTGGGACGCAAGACCCGCCTCTTTACCCCGGCCCAACGCCTCGCCCTCATTGCCCGCGATCAAGGCTGCACATTCCCCAACTGCACCATTCCCGCACCGTGGTGCGAAGCCCACCACATCACCTACTGGTCAAACGGCGGACCCACAGCTGCCAGCAACGGCGCACTTCTCTGTTCAGCGCACCACCACCTCGTACACAAAGAACTATGGACCATCACGTCCCGCCACGGAACACCCTGGTTCACGCCCCCGCCACACATCGACCCCCAGCAAAAACCGCAACAGAACCACTACTTCAGACCACCCCCGCCACCGCGGACACAGCGGGAGTAAGCGGACTCACAGCCTTGATATGTTCGATGAACCGGGCCCGAAGATGCATGTTTCCCGATAGTGTCTATCTCGATATTCCTCGAGATTATCTGCAGTTCACACCCACACGGACGGAAGAACCGGCATGCGCGCGTCAGCAGCCACTGTCTGGCAAGTTGTCCACTCCGAGAGGCGCCAACTGGCCGCTGATCTCTCGGGTTTGCCCGACGAACAGTGGAACCTCGCCTCACTCTGCCCAGGGTGGGACATTCATGATGTCCTGGCTCATATGGTGGATACGGCGCTAACCAGCCTGCTCTCGTTCGCCCGGGACTTGGTGATGGCACGCATGGACTTCGATCGTGCGAACGAGAACGGTATAGCCCGGGAGAAGCGGCAGGATCCAATGGACACGCTCAGTGCATTCAGGGAGGTTGTTGATTGCACGCGCACGCCGCCGGCAAACGTGGCTACACGTCTGGTCGAGGCCATTGTCCACGGCGAGGACATTCGCCGCCCCCTGGGCACGTCTGGGAGCTATCCACGGCACGCCATCGTACAGGCGCTCGCCTACCAACTGCGCACCCCTGTTTCTTTCGGCGGAGGACGCGAGCGTGCCGCGGGCTTGCTGCTGATCGACCGGAGTACCGGGGCTACCTGGGGGAAGGGAGACGACGTCGAGGCCGATCCTCTCGATTTGCTGCTCGCGGTCTCCGGGCGCCGGGTTGCCCAAGAGAGACTCGACGGCAGCGGCGCCTCCCGTCTCATCCGGGCAGCCGCTGGCACGTCGGCCTCAAATGAGCGTCGCCAGTGAGCACCGGCCGCGAGGGTGTCGGATGACGACACCGACGAGCGAGCACTTGTGGGCGCTGGCCCACACTGAGCGGGCCGCGCTGGCAAAAGACCTCTCTGGGCTCAGCCCGGAGCAATGGCAGCATCGCAGTCTCTGTGGGCAGTGGGACGTTGAGCAGGTTCTCGCCCATCTCACGGCCGCAGCCAGCCTGAACCAGTGGCAGTGGTTCCGCAGCATACTGGGCGCGCGTTTCCGGCCCGATGTCCACAACCAGCGCAGGCTGGCCGAGCACCGCGGCAGGACACCTGCCGAGACCCTCGAGCGCTTCCGCGCGGTAATCGGAAGTACCACGGCGCCCTCAAGCCACACTGCGGCCTACCTCGGCGAAGTCGTCGTGCATGCCCAAGACATCCGCCAGCCGCTGGGACTTCCCCGGACACCCAGCATCGAGGCTTTGACTGTCGTGGCCGATTTTTTTGCTGGACGAAACTTCACCGTGGAAAGCGGCACAATTGCGGCCGGCCTGCAGTTACGCGCTGATGATGGATCGTTCGCCGCGGGCTCCGGCCCGATGGTCACCGGTTCAACCCTCGCCCTGGTAATGGGCATGGCCGGCCGCAAGCCTTACCTGGACGAGCTTGCCGGCCCCGGCTTGCCCATCCTCCGGTCGCGGATCTAAGGCGGCGCAACTCGGCCTGCCACCGGCTAAGGACCTGGATTGATCAGTAAGACGGCGCACGGCGCCCTGGAACCCACCGGGAGCGTTTGCCACAAAGCGGCGCACCAACCACCACGGTCCCGTCCAGCCCATCAGAATGAACGGTACGGACGGTGAACCCTGCCCCAGCCACAATCCCGGCTGTCCGCCCGGACTGCTGTCCACTTGTCTCGATCAGCAGGTGGCCTTCAGGCAAGAGCCATTTGAGTGCCTCTGCTGCCACACGGCGATGAAAGTCCAACCCATCGTCGCCACCGTCCAGCGCTGCCCGTGATTCATAGAGGCGCGCTTCGGGCGGCATTGTTTTTATCGCCTCGGTGGGGACATAAGGCGCGTTGACGGCGAGGATCCGGACCCGTCCTTGAAGTCCCGGCGGCAGTGCTGCGAACAGGTCACCCTGATACACGCGGCCACCCACCGCGTCCACATTGCGGCGGGCACAGTTCACGGCGGCAGGATCAATATCGGCTGAGTGCAGTTCCGCCTCCGGGTACAGCCGGGCAATAACCGTACCCACCGCGCCCGACCCGCAGCAAAGGTCGACAACAACAGGGCGGGGTGACAACGGCCGATCCCGCCGCAGCAGGCTTACCGCTTGGTGAACCAGCAGTTCTGTCCTGCGCCGTGGCACAAAAACTCCCGGGTCCACGGCGATCCGTTCCCCGCAGAAGTCCGCCCACCCAAGAATGTGTTCCAGTGGCATGCCGGAAACGCGGAGGTCCACCCATTCGGCGAGTGCTTCGGAGTCCGGCGCCTCGGCTACCAGCAACTGCGCTTCGTCTTCCGCGAAAACGCAGCCCGCTGCCCGCAGGGCGGACACAATGGGAGCAAGGGTATGGGGCACGGCAGGCGCATCGTAAGTTCGCATCATCATCCCTTCTCAAGGGCCTGCAGCCAATGGCGTGGCTGGAGGCCAATGTTAGTGGGCAAGTGCACCGCAAAGCATCCATTTGTTGGCAGGATGGACCCATGACTTTGCCTGCCCAGCACCCCGTTATTTGGACCGGTACCTACACCCCCGACGGAGGAGGCCGTGCTGACGGAATCGGCGCCCTGGCCGCTAACCCTGACGGACGCCTCGAATGGCTGGGGACTGCGACGAAGACGGACTCGCCGTCGTTCGTTGCCGTTCATCCCACCCTGCCTGTGGTGTACGCAGTGGCCGAACAGCGCAAAATGGTCCGTGCTTTCCGCCGCTCAGGCGACTTCGGGCTGGAGCCCCTGGGCGATCCGCAACCCGCCGGAGAAGCAACGTGCCATGTCGCTGTGGACCGGCAGGGCCGGTTCGTCACGGTAGCCTGCTGGGGCGACGGCCAGGTCCTGCTCTTCGAACTGGATGCCGACGGCGGGATGACCGGCCGTTTCCCTGCTGCGCCGTCGGTGGACCCCCACGCAAGCCTGAATCCGGGTGAGTCCCGGCAGAGCCGCGCCCACGCAAGCCTGATGCTGGCAGACGGGCGCATCATGACGACGGATCTGGGCCACGACACCCTTCGGGTGTGGAACTACGTGCCGGGCACGGGCCTTGTGGCCGACCACGAAGTTGTCCTCCCCTTCGGCAGTGGCCCCCGGCACCTGGTGCAGCACCAGGACGGAAACGTGTTCGTGGTGTCCGAGTACTCCGTTGAAGTGTTCATCGTGAGGCCGGATGCGGGGACATTCGAGCTGGTCTTCCGGGGTCCGGCAACCTCGGGCGGCAGCCTCCCCGACGACTCCGGCGCGGAAATCTGTCTCGGCTTCCAAGGTTCCTACGCGTACGTGGGCGTTCGTGGGTCCAACGTCATCAGCGTGCTCAAGGTTGGTGCCGGCGGGACGGAACTGGTTCCCGTCAAGGACACACCCAGCGGTGGAAACTGGCCGCGTCACCACCTGGTGAGGGGTAACTGGCTCCATGTGGCCCATGAGCGGTCAGACAACGTGGCCACCTTTGCGCTGGATGCCCTCACGGGCTGCCCGGGAGAAGTAGTCCACGATCTCCAGACCCCCTCGCCCACCGCCCTGGTGCCTGCAAGCTAGGGCCCCCGGGCAGGCGGCTGCCAAGCGCTGCCGCATTCCGGGCGGGTCGGCGGGGCCGGCGTGCGCGGGCGGGAGAAGTACCAGCTGGACTGGGATGGTCCCGCACAATCGCTGGAGTTATTCGGTGCAAGCGCTTACAGTTGTGACGTGCCTCACGGAAAGGCTGGCTTTCCTGTGAACCGCACTCCTCCTTGCCGCCTGTTTTCCCTCGGCAAGCCTGAACAGCAGCGACGCTCCCAGGAAGGTCTCACACCTTGTCACTCCGCACCCATCCCAGCGTGTCCGCGCGCCCCCGCCAATCCGCTCCTCCACCGGCTGCCCGCACTTCCCTTCAGACCACCGCCTTCCGTTCAGCCGCCGGGCTGCTGGCCGCCGCCGTCGCCGTTGCAGCGGCAGTCCTCCCCGCCCACGCCGCACCTGGCCCCAAGGACCCCGGCACGGCGTCGGCCTTCCATTCACTTCGCGCTCCCGTCACGGACGAGAACTTCTACTTCGTCATGGCTGACCGCTTCAGCAACGGGACCACCGCAAATGACGACGGCGGACTGGGCGGCGACCCCATGGTTTCCGGATTCGACCCCACCAAAAAGGGGTTCTACAACGGCGGAGACCTGGCCGGCCTGCTGGACAAAATCGACTACATCCTCAACTACACCCGCATCTACGGCGAGGCTGCGGCTGAAACCAAGACGTCGGAGTCCGGCACGCTGACGGTTACGGTCCCGCCGCTCTCCGCTGTGGTGTACCAGTCGTCAGGGCGGATCCCGCGCTCCAAGGCCGCGCCCGCCGTCGTCCTCCAGGACCCGGCAGCGGCTCCCGGTGACAACGGGCGCCTCAGGGTGACGGCCGACGTCGGCGGTTCCTCATTCTATGAGGTCACCTTTGAGGCCAGGACGGCAGGCGGCGAGTGGGTGCCCATCGGCACGGACGACACCGCGCCCTACCAGGTCTTCCACGACGTGGCCGCGCTGGACGCCGGCACGCCCGTCGAGTACCGCGCCACCGTGCTGGACAACGGCGGGCACACCGCCACCTCGCAGCCACGTGCGGCAAGCGTGGCGGCTCCCATCGTGACGCTGGACAAGCCCGCGGAGGGCAGCAGCGCCGAAGGCCAGGTGGAGCTGAGTGCCACCGTGGACCCCGAGAAGGCAAGCCACACAGTTACCTTCGAACGGAGCGTGGCGGACGCCGCCTGGACCGAGGTGGCCACTGATGATTCTTCGCCCGTGTACTCGGCAAAGGACGACGTCTCCGGGCTCGATGACGGCACCAAGGTGGCCTACCGTGCCACCTTGAGCGGCCCCGGCTTCAGCGTGGCCAGCGAAACCCGGACCGTGACGGTGGGCGAAGCACCGCAGCCGGATTCCGTGACGGTGGCCGGTTCCCTGAACCAGGCAATGGGTTGCGCCGAACGCTGGGACCCGGCATGTTCCCAGGCAATGATGGCACTCGACCCCGCGGACAAGATCTGGCGGCTCACGGTGGATCTTCCTGAGGGGCAGTACGAATACAAGGCAGCGCTGAACGGCGGCTGGGACGAGAACTACGGTTCCGGCGGCGCGCTCGACGGGCCGAACATCACGCTGGACCATCCCGGCGGCCCGGTGACGTTCCGCTACGACAACAGCACCCGCCTGCTCAGCGCCGTCTACGCCTCACAGCAGCCCGGTGCCGTAGCGGCTGCCGGGAGCATGAACAGTGAGCTTGGCTGCGCCACGGACTGGGAGCCGGCCTGCGACCAGGCACAGCTTAAGCTCGATCCGGCTGACCTCGTGTGGAAGCTGTCCGCACCGGCCCTGCCCGCCGGCACCTATGAATTCAAGGCCGCCCTGGACCGGTCCTGGAATGTCAGCTACGGCGCGGGCGGTGCGTCGCCGGGTGCCAACATCGTGTTCGAGCACGACGGCGGCCCGGCCACCTTCCGCTACGACCACTTCACCCACGTGATCACGGCGGGTTAGGGAATCGGTTCCAACACAACGCGGGGTCACTTCCGGCCCATCCAGAGCATCGGATGGGCCGGAAGTGGCCCCGCGTTTCTGTGTGCGGCAACATGCTGCTGGCGGACAGTTAGCTCCGCAGGGCCCCTTCAACCGCTGCCAACAGCGTGTTGAAGCGCTGGTTGCCGGGAAGATCGTCAAGGAACACCGGTTTACCGTCCGGCCCGCCCAACGGGACCTGCCAGTTTGGATACAGCGCTTCGGTGGTGCCGGGCTGGTTCTGGACCCGCCGCTCCCCCACCGCGTCCACAAGGGCGACACCCAGCAGGACCGACGGCGTCTGGGTGAGCAGGAGGTGCAGCGCCTCGATGGTTTGCTCTTCCGTCTCCGCTTGCCCGCCCGCGGTTGTCCCGGGCAGGTAGCCACGTTCCCGGACCAGGGCGAGCATCTTCTCCAGGGACGCGTTGTGATCCGCGCGTTCCTCCGCCTCGGACCGCTCCAGCAAACCCAGGCCGCTGCGCAGCGCCACATGGTCCCCGGCGAGGTAACCGGCTGTAGGCGGAAGGTCGTGGGTGTTGACGCTGGCGAGGGCCTGCGTCCGGTACTTTTCGGGCGCAAGGGGGGAGTCGCCGTCGTACTCGAACCAGAGGATGGACGTGCCCAGGATGCCGCGGGCAGCGAGGTAGTCCCGCACCCATGGCTCGAAGGTGCCCAGGTCCTCGCCGATCACTACGGCCCCGGCACGCTGTGCCTCCAGGGCGAGGATGCCGATCAGCGCCTCATGGTCGTAGCGCACGTACGCGCCATCGCCCGGAGCATTACCCACCGGGATCCACCAGAGCCGGAACAGGCCAAGGATGTGATCCACCCGGATCCCGCCCGCATGCCGCAGGACCGTCGCCAGCATGTTCCGGAACGGGATGTAGCCGGCCTCGGCCAGGCGCGCCGGATGCCATGGGGGCTGTCCCCAGTCCTGGCCCTGCTGGTTGTACATGTCCGGCGGGGCGCCCACGCTGGTGGCGGGAGCCAGCACGCCGCGCAGTGTCCAGGCGTCGGCGCTGCTGTGGTCCACGCCTACGGCGAGGTCGTGAACCACCCCAAGCCTCATGCCGGAACGCAGCGCAGCCCTCTGGGCCTCTTCGAGCTGCTCGTCGCAGATCCACTGCAGCCACCGGTGGAATCCGATCTGGTCCCGCAGCTTTTCCCGCAGCACCTCGGCCTCCGGGGTGCCCAGCGCGCAGGCGGGGTCGGTCCACAGCGGGTCATCCGGCGCGAGGTCCTCCCGGATGGCGGACCACAGCGCGAAATCGTCCAGTCCCTGCCCGGAGATCCGGCAGAACTCATCGAAGGCAGCCTGCCGGGCCGGGGAGCGGCGAGCGTGGTAGAGCATCTCCAGGGCCTGGAGTTTGGCCGCGTAGACGGCGTTCCGGTCCAGCCGCGCGCCATCCTTGTTCAGCCCGGACACTTCCTCCCGGAGCTTCTCCACCGCG
>NZ_JBJURL010000211.1:0-547 GCF_046097905.1 Pseudarthrobacter sp. NKDBFgelt
CCGCCGCAGCGTCCGCACGTCGCGAGGCCCGTCAGCAGGATCGACCCAGTCACCACACGCGGCGGCGTCACTTTCGGGTTTCTGGCTTTAAGGGTTTCCGCGACGGCCTCGAACTCGGCGCGATCGATGATCGCCGGGACCTCGATCGGAACCTGCTCAGACTTAGGCTTCTCGCGCTGCGTTTTGGATTCGGTGCGGTTGAACACCCACTCGCCAATGTAAACGCGATTGGTCAGGATCCCGTGCACGGTCGCGATGCCGAAGCGAGCGCCGAGCCGGGTCCGATAGCCACGCGCGTTGAGCCAGCAGGTCAGCGCCGTAATTCCCAACGGTCCAGACCGCCCGTCGCCAAGGCGATAGAGCCGGAACATCAGCCGCACGAGCTCGGCCTCGACCGGGTCGACGACGAGCCGCTTCTTCGTGCGCGCACCGCGCTTTTCGACCTCTTCGGTCGTGTAGCCGAGCGGGGCGCGGGAGCCATTATAGAAGCCTTGGCGGGCGTTCTCCTTCATCGCCCGAAGCACGTGCTTGGCGTTTTCGCGCGACT
>NZ_JBJURL010000034.1:0-43603 GCF_046097905.1 Pseudarthrobacter sp. NKDBFgelt
CGCTGGCCCTGCACTGGCGCGAGGCGCCGCCATGGGAGCGCTGGCGACTGGCCCGCAGCGTGGGACGGGACCGCCGTCGGGCATGACACCCGCGGTGACCACCCGCGGTGAATCACCGCGCGGCGGGGCGAAACCGTTCCGGGTAGAGCAGCGGCAGCTGGAGGCTCAGCCACGGGCTGAAGGCCCAGGGGGCCGCAGCGACGGCGGTGGTGATCTCCAGCGGCTCCACCCACCGCCACTCCATCACCTCGTCCTCGCTGGGATCCAAGGCGGAAGCTGCGCGCGCGGTGTAAACGGGGCAGATTTCGTTCTCGACCACTCCTGATGCGTCCACAGCCCGGTAACGGAAATCCGGCAGCCGGAGCTCCACGCCTTCGAGCCGCAGTCCAAGCTCTTGCCCAGCACGGCGCGCCACCGCATCCTCGGTTGCCTCGCCCGGGCAGGGGTGCCCGCAAAAGGAGTTGGTCCAGACACCGGGCCATGTCCGCTTTGACAAGGCGCGCCGGGTGATGAGGAGGCGGCCTTCACCGTCGTACACATGTGCCGAAAAGGCCAGGTGCAGCGGCGTGGACGCGGAGTGAACGGTGGCTTTCTCCTGGGCACCGACAGGTGTTCCGTCTTCGGCCGCCAGGACAACCAGTTCTGCGCCGCGGTTCATTTCCCTCCAATGGTTCGCCCGTGTTTACTTTACCTATGGATAAGGAGACCACATTGGCGGGTTCAACCGAGAGCCGCCTGGTCGATGAGGTCCTGACGTCCTTTTTCGCCCGGTCAAAGGCCCGGGCCGAAGCGATGCACCCCGCCTACCACGCCATGTGGGAACACCTGGAAACCTCCACGGTCGGCGGGAAGCGTTTCCGCCCCCGTCTGGTGATGACCATCTACAGGCTGCTCGGCGGAAACGATACGGCCACGGCGGCCACCGTCGCCGCGTCCTTCGAACTGTTGCACACGGCGCTGATTGTGCACGACGACGTGGTGGACCGGGACTTCGCCCGCCGCGGCGTGCCCAACGTTTCGGGGACCTACCGCGACCTCGCCGCAGCCCGGGGAAGGAGCCCTGAACGTGCAGATCACACGGGGATGTCGGTAGGAGTCATAGCCGGTGACCTGGCCCTCTCCAACGCCTACCGGCTGATGGGCGAGGTAGACGTTGATCTCCCCACCCGGCGGCGGCTCGGCGAGATTCTGGACGAGGCCGTCTTTGCCTCCGCGGCCGGTGAACTGCTGGACGTGCTCGCCCCCCTGGACCCCACGCCCCAGAGCGTTGCTGAAGTGCTCACCATGGCACGGCTGAAAACTGCCGTGTACTCCTTCGAGGCGCCGCTGCTGGCCGGCGCTGTGCTTGCAGGAGCGGACGAAAGACTGGTGGCGGCGGTGGGTGAGTTCGGCCGCTGCATCGGCATCGCGTACCAGGTGGCCGATGATTTGACCGGCGTGTTCGGCGATGAATCCCGGACCGGCAAAGTCGGCTGGGGCGACCTGCGCGAGGGCAAACGCACCGCACTGATCTCCCATGCGGCAGTCGAGCCGCAATGGCCACGGATTGCCGAGCTGCTCTCCGGCCCGGACCTTACCGCAGCGGGTGCGGAGGAAGTGCGTGGACTGCTGATTGAAGCAGGTGCCCGCAACCGGACCATGCAGCTCGCCGCCGACCTCACCGGACGCGCGCTCCGCGCCCTCGACCAGCCCTTCGTACCCCAGGCCTTACGCGACGGGCTGGCGCCCATTTCCGGGGTCGTCACGGAACGGATACCCGCATGAGCGATGACCGTGATGCCCTGGCCGACTACACAAGCGCCGCCTTCAAGTCCTCCGCTGTGGTGCTGCGGTCCTATTCGACCTCCTTCGGCCTGGCATCACGGCTGTTCGGGGCCGGCGTGCGCCGCCAGGTGGAGTCCGTTTACGCGCTGGTGAGGGTCGCGGACGAAATCGTCGACGGCGTCGCGTCCGCCGCGGGCCTGGAACCTGGCGAAAGCCGGCGCCGGCTCGACGGGTTCGAACACGAGACCGAACAGGCTTTGGCCACCGGTTACAGCACCAACCTGGTGATCCACGCCTTTGCCGACACTGCCCGCCGCACCGGCATCGGAACGGACCTCACCCGCCCGTTCTTTTCCTCGATGCGGGCAGACCTCGACCAGATCGAACACACACCGGAGTCCTTCACCAAGTACGTCTACGGTTCGGCGGAAGTGGTGGGCCTGATGTGCCTCAAATGCTTCCTGCACGGGCATTCGGTGAGCGGGGAAGAAATGGCCCGGCTGGAGCGCGGCGCCCGCCACCTCGGTGCAGCCTTCCAAAAGGTCAACTTCTTGCGGGACCTGGCCGAGGACTTTACGTCCCTGGGACGCAGCTACTTCCCGGGCCTCTCGCCGGCCAACTTCGATGAAACCCACAAGAACCGGCTGCTGGACGACATCGAGCACGATCTGCGAGAGTCCCGCGCCGTGCTGCGCCGGCTGCCACGCTCCAGCCGGCTGGCCGTCGCCCTGGCCCAGGAACTCTTCGCTGAACTCGCCGGGCGCATCCGCGCCACCCCCGCGCCGGAGCTAATCCGGGCCCGGATCAGCGTGCCCAACCCGGTGAAAGTGCAGATCGCCGCCGCGGTCCTCACCGGCAGGCGGGGACTGGCCCCCTCCAGCCCCGACACCGCCCGGGCAGAGGCACCGTGAAGCCGCCACTCACCCCCGGACGCACCGCCGTCGTGATCGGTGGCGGCATCAGTGGCCTGGCAGTTGCCGCGCTGCTGTCCGCGGAGGGGCACCACGTCACGGTGCTGGAGCAGCAGGACGCCGTGGGCGGGCGCGCCCACTCCTGGAGCCAGGACGGTTTCCGGTTCGACGCAGGTCCCTCCTGGTACCTGATGCCCGAGGTAATTGACCACTATTTCCGGCTCCTGGGAACCTCAGCTGATGAACAGCTGGACCTGGTGAAACTGGACCCCGGCTACCGGCTCCTCTCGGAGGGCTTCGCTGAACCCCTGGACGTGCCGGCCGAGCGGCGCCGCGTGGCGGAGCTGTTCGAGCAGCTGGAACCCGGCGCAGGCGGACGGCTGGAGAGGTATCTTGATTCGGCCGCCGAAACCTACACCATGGCCACCCGCCGCTTCCTGTACTCGACGTTCGAGTCGTTCGTCCCGCTGCTCAGGCCGGACGTGCTGGCCCGCCTGCCGCGCCTTGGCCGTCTGCTGCTGCAGCCGCTGCACAGCTATGTCCGGGGCTATGTGTCCGACCCGCGCCTGCAGCAGATCCTTGAGTACCCTGCGGTGTTCCTGGGAACCTCGCCGTTCACTGCGCCGAGCATGTACCACCTGATGAGTCACCTTGACCTCGACGAGGGCGTGCTCTATCCGATGGGCGGCTTCGGCCGGCTGGTGAACGCCGTGGAGGGCCTTGCCCGGAACACCGGAGCCACTATCCTGACAGGTGCCGAGGTGATCGGAATCGACACCTCTTCCGCCGGGACCCGGCGGCGCCCCGCGGCCGTGCGGGCGGTCCGCTACCGCACCGGCGACGGGACCCAACACACTATGGCGGCCGACGTCGTTGTTTCCGCCGCCGACCTGCACCACACGGAAACCACGCTCCTTCCGCGGAATCTGCAAACCTACCCGCAGCGTTACTGGTCACGCAGCACCGCCGGGCCCAGCGCCCTGCTGCTGTACCTGGGCGTGCGGGGTGAGCTGCCGGAGCTGGAGCACCACACCTTGCTGTTCACCGGCGACTGGGAGGAAAACTTCCGGGCCATCTTCGGCAGGAAGACCTTCATCCCCGCCCCCGCCTCGATGTACGTGTGCAAGCCCAGCGCCACCGATCCCACGGTGGCGCCGGACGGGCATGAGAACGTCTTCGTCCTGGTGCCCGTTCCGGCGGATCCGGGCCTTGGCGGCAGCGGTGACGGGAAGATCGAACGCGTGGCCGATGCCGTGATCCAGCAGCTCAGCGACTGGGCGGGCGTCCCGGACCTTGCAGAGCGCATCGTCCTGCGGCGCAGCTACGGACCTGCCGATTTCGAACGCGACTACCACTCATGGAAGGGCACCTCGCTGGGACCGGCGCACACGCTGCGCCAGAGCGCCTTTTTCCGGGCCGGCAATGCCAGCCGGAAAGTCCAGGGACTCTACTACGCGGGCGGTTCAACCATTCCCGGGATCGGGATACCCATGTGCCTGATCAGCGCCGAACTCGTCGTCAAGCGGCTGCGCCGTGACCTGAGCACAGGCCCGCTGCCGGTCCCGTTGGGCCCGGACAAGGTGCGGGAGGACACGGTCACGTGATCGCTGCGGCCTACCTTTCGTTGCTCCTGGTGTCGCTGGGCTGTATGGTCGTGCTCGACCGGCGCCTGCGCCTGTTCTTCTGGCATGATGCCCGGCGCGCAGCTGCCGTGCTCACTGCCGGGCTGGCGTTCTTCCTCACCTGGGACCTGGGCGGGATCGGCCTCGGCATATTCTTCCGTGGCCACAACGAGACGATCGGCATCGAACTCGCCCCCGAACTGCCCGTGGAGGAACCCATCTTCCTGCTCTTCCTCAGTTACCTTGTCATGAACCTGTTCCTGCTGTTCCGCCGCGGCCTTCAGGTGCGGGCACGCCGGAGTGAACACACGGAGGAACGCTTGTGATGTACTGGGCACTTAATGCCGTGTTCCTCACGGTGGCACTCGGCGTGGCAACCGCCGCGCTGCACGTGGTGAGCGCCGGGCAGCGCAAGATCATGCTCGCCGCGGCAGGCGGCACCGCCGCCGTCGTACTCGTGCTCACAGCCGTTTTCGACAACCTGATGATCGCGGCAGGACTCTTCAGCTACGCCTCAGAGCTGATCTCAGGAGCCGCCGTCGGCCTGGCCCCCCTGGAGGACTTCGCCTACCCGGTGGCCGCGGTGCTGCTGCTGCCATCGCTGTGGGTTGTCCTCGGCGAACGCTCCCGGAAGCGACGGACATGAAGACCCTGCGCACCCTGCTCGTCTCCTCGCGTCCGCTCTCGTGGGTGAACACCGCCTACCCGTTCGCGGCGGCCTACCTGCTCACGGCCGGGCAGATCGATGCCGCCTGGATCGTGGGCACGCTGTACTTCCTGGTTCCATACAACCTGGCGATGTACGGGATCAACGACGTCTTTGACTACGAATCGGACCTCCGGAACCCCCGCAAGGGAGGCGTGGAAGGCGCCGTGCTCGAGCGCTCCATGCACAGGACCACCCTCCGCGCCGCGGTGGCCACCAACGTGCCGTTCCTCGCCGTGCTGGTACTGCTCGGCGGACCACTGTCGTGGCTGGTGCTGGCCATCAGCATTTTCGCGGTGATCGCCTACAGCGCGCCGGGACTGCGCTTCAAGGAACGCCCCTTCCTCGACTCGGCCACCTCCAGCACCCACTTTGTGAGCCCGGCCCTCTACGGACTGGTTCTGGCCCAGGCCAACTTCACGCCCGCGCTCTGGGCCCTCTTGGGCTCCTTCTTCCTGTGGGGCATCGCAAGCCAGGCCTTCGGGGCGGTCCAGGACATCGTCGCCGACCGCGAAGGAGGTATCGCCTCGATTGCCACCGTCACCGGCGCGTCCGCCACCGTCCGGTTCGCCATCGCCGCCTACCTGCTCGGCGGGGCGCTGATGCTGTTCACCCCCTGGCCCGGCCCGCTGGCCGGCCTCCTGGTGCTCCCATACGTGGTGAACATCGTCCCCTTCGCGTCCTTGAAGGACGACGACGCCGGGCTCGCCCACCGCGGCTGGGAACGCTTCCTGTGGCTGAACTACGTGACCGGGTTCTTCGTCACGATGCTGCTGATCTGGAACGCATCCGTCCGCTGACATGTTTTGCCTCTGGCTTCACGCCCAGCAGGAGGATCCTACCGCCATGAGCCAGGCGGGCATGGTCAACAACCAAAACGACGGCCTGCATATGCGGCCCGCTGAGCCCGCCCCAACTTGTGGCAACTGAAAACGACAGGATGTGAGTGGAAAACAACCGGTTTGCTTCGACGCAGCCCGGGTATCAACAGGACGAACGGCAGCCACAGCAGCTGAACGATGCCGCCGCTATCAGCAGCGCCACCCCACTCACTACATAAATAGTATTGGAGTATGTTCACTCGTGCACGGATTCTGGATGCTGCCGTAGAGCTGCTTGGCACGCAGGGCCTGAAGGCGCTCACACACATCAGGGTTGATATGGCCGCAGGGGTTCCTAAAGGTTCGACATCGAATTATTTCCGCACTCGCGCCGCTCTCCTGACCGGGGTGGTTGAGTGGCTTGCGGACCAGGACCTGGATGTGCCGGTTCGGCGGCCAAGCCCGCCGACTGATGTTGGCGCCTTTGTCGCTCTGCTGGCCCACTGCATTGAGGCCGCCACCACAGCATCCAGGCCCCGGACCATTGCCCGGTATGTACTCTTCCTCGAAGGCACGCATAACGAAGACGTCCGCCGCCCCCTGCTCACCGGACGCGCGTACCTCCGGTCATTCATCGAAACCTCGATGGAGAGCCTCGGAGCCCATGATCCTGCGGCGGCGGCGACTGCCATCACCGCAGTGGGCGAAGGCATGATTATTCAGCGGTTGACTGTGGACCCGGATGCGGACGTACGCGCACCCATTGATGCCGTCGTGCGCGCGTTTGTGCCGCGTCGGCGCACCCGAGCATCGGACTGATAGGACGCTGCCGGAGGACATGGCCACCATCCCCGGCCCGCTGATTGGTGCTGGCGATGGCCGGCGCCATCGGCTACCTTCCGATGTATTTTCAGATGGCCGCCAGCGCCACCGCCACCGATTCGGGGCTGGCGATGATTCCGATGATGGGAGCACTGCTCGTCGCCTCGGTCAGCTGGCGTCCAAAACCGGCAGGTACAAATGCATGCCGATCGCCGGCGGTGTCATCAGTAATAGACAATGCCCTGCCGGCGCCGATCAGGGATGCCATTATGCCCTCCTATACGACGCCCTGACACCTATCTTCGTCTGGATGGTCCCCCTGGCCCTGATCTGCTTCGATGAGTCTGACAACTCAACCGTGGTTATGCCGGCACCACTTTAGTTCGCCGCCGATGCAGTCAGGATGTTCCGAGACAGGGGTGCGAGGGGTTGGGGCCGCTGCAATCCTCGGACAAGGATGGCGGCTTAGGACGGGGGGGTTGGGAAGATGCAACCAACTGATGGCTTCGGTTCTGGAACTGAAGAAGCGTGTGGGGCATGGCAGGGTTTGCTGGCCCATTGCCCAGTTGGCAAGTATCAGATCTACGGGGCTTTTGCCGAGCAATGCAATGCGTGAGGCAGCGCATGGGACGCGAAAAACCGAACGAGCGTGGCGGCTTATGGAGATAGTTGTCATATCGACTAACAGGGGGGATTCGGAGCCGTTTGCGACAGCGTTGACGGCTGTCATCGCTGCGCGAGCGTCGTGGACCTCGATTCTGGCTTCAGAGTTCCAGAGAAGATGGATGATTCCGTCGTTTCCCAGCGCGACAGTGCCTTTGCCGCCTTCAACTTCGATTTGCTGCATACATTCCCCCGAAGTGGCGCCAACTAGTCGTGATTGACCGGCGTCGCCGCCCATGTGTAGATGGCCTCGATGACCGGGCGCAGATTCTGTCCCTTTTCGGTAAGTACATACCTGGGGGCCGCCGCAGGATCCCCGCAAACCCTCATCAGGAGTCCTTCGCATTCGAGCTGCTGCAAGCGCTCGGACAGCATGCGGTCGGACAGCCCGGGGACGGCTGCGCGGATGCCATTGAACCGGTCAGTTCCGCTCAGCAGCGCACGGATGATCACACCGTTCCAGCGGCGTCCCAGCAGCTCGACCGCGTGATGAAAGGACTCGCAGTACCGTCCGCTCGTTTCGTCCATTGCAGAACCCTGAAACCTTTCCATACCCACACAGTGGACTTACTATTAGTAAGTACTAATAGTAAGTACAAATAGTAAGGGTAACTCGAAGGAGATCACCATGGATGTCCTCGTCCTCGTTGGCCGAATCCTATTCTCCGCCTTGTTTCTCACCTCTGGCTACGCGCATATTGCACGGCGGCAGATGATGACCGTTTATGCCGCCGGCAAGGGTGTTCCTCTGGCCCGTCTTCTGGTGCCCGCCACGGGAGTGCAGATCATCGCCGGGGCACTGATGATTCTCCTGGGCATCTGGCAGGACCTCGGCGCACTGCTTCTCGTCCTATTCCTCATACCGACGGCCATCCTGATGCATCCCTTCTGGAAAGAGGACGACGCTCAGACCCAGGCCCTCGAGCAAAGCCAGTTCATGAAGGATATTGCGCTGGCCGGCGCCGCCCTGGTGATGTTCGCGGTGTTCGCCGCGCTCGGCGATGATCTCGGCCTGGTCGTCGCCGGGCCGTTGTTCAATTTCCACTGAGCGCCGCTCCCGTGAGGACAGGCAACCCCTCAGGGCCGCGGCCAGGCACCGAACATATGCCTCTGAGCCTTGGCTTCATCGAAAAGCACTAGATCGGCCAGGCGGCGCACCGGCGCCGTCAGCGGAATCAACGTCACCCTAGTTCCGGGCCAGCAGCTTCTCACCGTCTGGACGCCAGTTCCCCACCCGGTGAAACGTGGCGGTAGAGGGTCTGGCGGGTGATCCCGAGCTCGGCGCAAAGATCACTGACTTTAGTGTTGGGTTGTCCCATCGAGGCCATGGCGAGCCGAAGCTTCGCGGGGGTCATCTTGTAGGGCCGTCCGCCGCTGCGGCCACGGGCGCGGGCGGAACCGAGGCCTGCGAGGGTGCGTTCGGAGATAAGTTCGCGTTCGAATTCGGCGAGAGCGGCAAAGATTCCACAGACGAGCTTTCCGGAGGCGGTAGTGGTGTCAATGGCTGCGCCCTGCCCGGTGAGCACCTTCAGGCCAATGCCCCGTTCGGTCAGGTCATGGACGATGTTGACCAAATGCCGCAGATCCCGGCCCAGCCGGTCCAGCTTCCAGACCACGAGGGTGTCGCCGTGGCGCAGGGCCTTGAGGCACGCTGCCAGCTGGGGCCGGTCATCCTTCCTGCCCGAAGCTTTGTCTTCGTAGAGTGAACCCGCGTCAATGCCGGCGCCAAGGAGCGCGTCCCGCTGCAGGTCCGTGGCCTGTCCACCGGGGTTCGTCCCACAACTGCCAAGGCCGACAACGTCACCGCCCGCGCGTGTAGGGTCACCGCGTCCCTGTCGATCGCAGCGACGTCGGCCACATCCAGCAGCAGGCCGAAGGGCTGATCATTGAAGGCCGCAATGAGTTGTTCGTGGACCTGCGAAGCCTGCAGCGTCGTGATCCAGACTCCGGGAGTAAGAGTGATCCCCACCAGACCGTCCTCAATCCAGGCAATCCGGACGCCGCCAAGGCTGCCACGTCCGACATGGTTCAGAGAGCCTTCCAACTCGGTCGGCACTATCCTCATCGAACTGGCGGCACTGCCCGTTTCCATATGTCTGTTTCCCCAATGATGCGAAAGGCGTGCAGCTCTATCTTTCACCGGCTTTCCACGCGGTGGCGACGGAGCGGGGCCTTTATGCGGATTAGACTACCAGCGAAGTGTGACATGAGTCATCGCATTTCAGATCCACCCCCACCATGGCTGCAGCACTGAGGCAGATCCATACTGAGGAAGCCCGCGGCGTACAGTAACCCAGCCAGGCTGTGCACGGCCGCCGGCTGCTGGAGGTCAGCCCCGGCACCACAAAGATCGCTCATGGCTGTCAGCAGCCAAAGTTGACGGCCACCTGCCCTGTCGGCTTTGAATTTGAACTACGCGGGGGCCAGTGCCTTTGGAAAACCGGTTACCGGACGTCTGGGGCGACGGACGCCTATCCGCGCCGATTTACTTGGTTTAGGCGGAGATGATGCGGCGGGCTCTGGTTGCACCCTCGGCGAGGATTGGCCCCGGATCGGCCGGGGCACCGCCGGCGGTCCATTCCCCTGCGCAGAAGTGCATCAGCGCGAAGGAGAGCACGACCGTCATGCGCGCGTCCTCGTTCAGCTCCGGGGACTCTTCCCCGTGCCCGTTTTCCATACCGGCCTCTGCCTGAAGGCGATCACGAACCATGCTGGCGACCGTGTTCTGGGCCTCCTCCATCCGGGCGAACTCCTTGATCGCCAGGACCGGGTTGGCTTCGATAATCTGGCGGCGCTTGCGAAACAGCTCGGGATCGGCGCTGCCGGACTCCGTGAATGCGGCGGCCAGAGTCTGGAGCAGATCCTCCAGCGGGGAGCCGCCCCTGCCGGCGACGTACGCAGCGCGCAGCGCCTCCCCAGGCAGGGGCAGTTCGATGCCCAGGACCGCGCCCTCCTTGGATCCGGCATAGTTGAAGAACGTCCGCTGGGAGATCACCGCGACATCGCAGATCATCTCCACCGTGACGTGATCGTAGCCGTGTTTCAGGGCCAGGTCCACGGCCCCCCGCTCGATGGCCTGCCGGGTGGAACGCCGTTTGCGGGCTCGAAGTCCCTGTGCGCGGGTTTCCGTCATATCCGTTGGGCCTACTCGTAGCGCAATGCATCGATCGGGTTCTGCACCGCGGCGCGGCGCGCCGGGAGGGTACCGGCGATGAACGCAATGAGCATCACCACGAGTACCACTACGGCGATCGACCCCGGCTCGAAGAGCATGATCTGCAGGCCGGGCAGACCCGAGAGCACAGAATCGGCCAGGGCATCGCTGATCAAGGTGCCGACTCCCACGGCCACGGCGGCTCCGAGGGCACTGCCGAGAAATCCGATGAACACGGCTTCGATGCTGAACAGTCCGAACACCTTGCCGCTGCCCATGCCCATGGCCTTCATCAGCCCGATCTCGCGGGTCCGTTCCTGGACGCTCATCAGCAGGGTGTTGACGATGCCGAAGCCCGCGGCGATGAGGGCGATGACCGCGAAGGCATTCAGCACGCCGATAATGCCACTGATGACGGTCTGAAACGCGCCAATCTGATCCTCAGTGGTTCGGGCCCGGAAGCCCTCCGCGGACAGCTCCTCCTTGATTTGCGCGACCTGCTCGTCGGTGGCTTCTGTGTCCAGGTGCGCAATGGCCCCCATGTAGCCGGCATTCGCGGCCGTGGTGCGACCGGATTTCTGAATCTCATCCAGGGCGTCAATGAGGTGCTGGTTGATGCTGGCCCCGAGGTCCAGCAGCGTGGTGTTTTGCACGCCGACGATCGTCGCCCGCAGGGTCTGCTGCGTCCCGACCGCGTTGGTTGCTCCGAGGACCACCTCGGCCCCGACCGCGTCCTGGGCGTCCGAAAAGCCGAGTGGCTCCACGTATTCGGTGGGCAGGATTAGTTCGCTGGTGTCGTTTGTGGAAAGGGGGGAACCGGCGGCGAGATCTGGGACGGTTGCGGCCGAGACGGGGTTTAGGGTCAGTTGGTAGCGTTCCCCGGTCTCGGTTCCGATGAAATCGGCCGTGACCAGCTTGGTCGGTTCCACCCGTTCGATGCCCTCTACGGCGGCGATCGTGTCGATGTCCCCACTGCTTAGCACGCCCGGGAAGCCGGGGGCCCCACCGGGCAGGCCGCCCGGTGCGGTGGCCTTGTCCGGGTCGTACACGGCCGGACCGTCGGCGGATCCGGCGACCTGGTCTTCGGGGGCGACCGTGATGTTCAGGACCCCCTCGGCGCCGATGGCGCCAAGCTGGTTGTCGATGTAGCTGGAAATGCCCGCACCGATGGCGCTCGTGATGGTGAGGGTGAATGCACCAATGAAGATGGCGATGACCGTCAAGCCCGTGCGGAGCTTGCTGCGGAATGTGTTCTGTACGGCGGTAATGAGCAGGTCGGCGGTCTTCATGCCTGTACCTCCAAGCCGTCGCGGAGATTGATCTGGCGGTCGCAGCGAGAGGCGAGCTCGTGGTCGTGTGTGACGATGATTAACGTAATTCCCTGTTCGCGGTTGAGTTTGAAGAGGATGTCTTCGACGACATGACCGGTTGCGGTATCGAGGTTGCCGGTGGGTTCGTCCGCGAAGATGACCTGCGGGTTATTGACCAGGGCGCGGGCGATGACCACGCGCTGCTTTTGACCGCCGGAGAGGTCCGTGGCTTTGTTCTTCGCCTTGTCCTCCAGTTCCAGGGACCGGAGGGCATCCACCCCGAGGCGCGTTCGCTCAGCGGCTCCGACGCTGGCAATCTTCAGTGGCAGCACCACGTTCTCGAGCACGGTGGCGTTGGGGATAAGGAAGAACTGCTGGAACACGAACCCGAAGTCCTCGTTGCGCAACTCGTTGATGACTGAACTTTTGAGCCGTGCGGGATCGGATCCCTTCACGGTGAGGCGTCCGGAATCAGGATCGTCGAGCAGAGCCAGGATGTGCATCAGGGTGGATTTCCCTGAGCCGCTCTTGCCGACGATGGCCACAGACTCACCTTCGTTCACCGTCAGGGAGACGCCCTTGAGAGCCTTGAAGGCACCCTCCCCGTGGCCGTAGGTCTTATGGACATCTCTCGCTTCGAGGATAGGAGTGCTCACGCGCCACCATTTTCACTTGTTGCAGTGCCTGCAAATTAGCAGTCATGCAAGTCTACGCATCCGAAACAAAAGCCGGAACTTCCTGCGTACAGGCACGGGAATGGGTGCACCAGGAAAAACGCAGCCACCCCACTAATCAGTGAGCCGCCACCGCAATCCGACCGAATCTGAACCCGGCCTCCCCGGACTTCTAGAACCACGGCGTGATTGCCTACAGAGTGTTCCAGCTCCCAGGTCCGGATGTCCTACTTCCTTGGGACTATAAGGTCGACGTCCTGCTCAGCAGTTTAATTCCGTCGGGACGAAGCTCACCGGTGGGAGATACATGCCTGTACAGCGTCTGGCGGGTGATCCCTAACTCCTTGCAGAGGTCACCGACCTTGGTGTCGGGCTGGCCCATGGACGCCCTCGCCAGCCGGACTTTGGCTGCGGTCATCTTGTAGGGCCTACCACCTTTTCTTCCACGTGCCCGGGCGGAGGCGAGGCCGGCCAGGGTTCGTTCCGAGATGAGTTCCCGTTCGAATTCGGCCAACGCTGCGAAGATTCCGAAGACCAGCTTCCCGGAAGCCGTGGTGGTGTCGATGGCAGCCCCCTGGCCGGTGAGGACCCTCAGCCCGATTCCGCGTTCGGTCAGGTCGTGGACGATGTTCACCAGGTGGCGCAGGTCCCGGCCCAGCCGGTCGAGTTTCCAGACGACCAGAGTGTCGCCCTGACGGAGGGCTTTGAGGCATGCAGCCAACTGGGGTCGGTCATCCTTCTTCCCGGAAGCCCTGTCTTCGTAGAGGGGGTCCGGGCCCATGCCGGCAGCAATGAGGGCGTCGCGTTGCAGGTCTGTCGTCTGTGAGCCGTCGGCCTTGGACACGCGCATGTATCCGACCAACATGAGAACCGCTCCTCTGTTATTTATACGTTCGTTTAAGTGACGGCAAAATTCTGAATCCGCCTGAGTCCGCATTGTGTCACTTAACCTGTGATTTATTCTACGTCAGTCAAAGGGTGGTCATCTTTCTGTTTGTGACAGAAAGTTTAGGGGTATCTGAAGCTCGGCGAAGGTGTCCCGAAGACCGCGCAGAGATTCTTCACTGCGGCACCCGTAGCGTGCGAAGTCGAAGAGGTGCTTCGCGACCACGCCCAACTCTTCGGCCGCGCTGTCCGCCGCCCCGTGAGTGACCGTGGCGAGGGCCGCCAAAGGCGCAATGACCTCGTCCTGCCGGCGTAGGCGCCCCCACGCCCTCTCCGACATACCCAGCACCCCCGCTCGAGGATCTGCGGGTCATCCGATGTCATTAAGGGCGCTGACGGTGCAGACGACTCTTGACCATGATTCAGGCTAGTGCAGACGACTTCTGATGAAAATGCCGGCAGTGCACGCAACTTCTGACAAGCGGATGTCAACAGTCCCGTGCACCGGGATCATACTTCCGCATGAAGGGGTGCAGACGACTTCTGAAAACGACATTTTCGGAGGCTTGCCGAACACCGGTCAGAAACGGTCGTTTTAGACCTGATGAAAGAACAGGGGCCAAGCAAGGTCATCACCGTCGGTTCGAACGGCTCGAACCCAGCCAACGTCTTCCCACAAGCTATCCGCGGCGGAAAAGGCAATCATTGTTTGACCCGCGTACCGATTAACCATCAGTGCCACTGCTTCGGGGCCCCGACGCTTGCCGCGCTTATCACTGCGGACCACCACAAGATCAACGCAGACGTAAACCCCTGGGGGTAGTTCTTCGTAAGGTGCGCGGAGACGGTACTGAGGATAAATTCTGATCCGAGCTACCTCTTCGCCCTCTTCAAAGAAACTGAATTCCTCTTTGGAGTCACGAAGCGCAGCGTCCTTCCATTCGCCCCAGCCAAGCGCACCAGGATCGAACTGTGCGGCTTCTCGTAGCTCAAGCATTAGCTGTCCTTCAACCTACGGCCACCGGGAAGCTTCTCTCCCCACGCTGGGTACATCTCGCCTTGGTTGTGTTCAGCTTCCCGCCGCAGGGTTTCCGCTTCGATGGCTTTCGCAACGAAATGGGCCCAGGTGTTATCCCCCTCGACGTAGCTGGTCGCCTTGTAGGCCGCTTTGGCACGATTGCGAATAGCGGTGGGGATGCTTACGGTCATGGGCGCCGTCTCGACGTCCTTGACCTCTTCCTTCTTCGCGGCCGACTCTTGCCGGCGGCCCGGCAGCATCCGGGCTAGCGGTGCATCGGCTGTGGGGTGTGCTGCTGTCGGGCGAGGCGGTAGGCCGAGTACTGGACGGCTGGAGCTTTGGGCGGCACTCATGCGCTGACCTCCTGTGATTCCGTGGCGGCTACGCGCCGCGTTACTTCCATGGCGACGGCATGCAGGTCTTCAGCCACGCTGGATGCAGATTTTGGTCCTGCATGGGTGGCTTTGGCTTCTCCACGGAGAACCTCCCACCATTTGGGAGCCTTGCTGAGTTCCCGTTCGAGTTCGTGCGCCAGTAGCCCACGTTCCCTGCAGGCTTGGGCGGTGGCTTCTGCGTGACGGATGGTCATTGGGAACAGCACTTCGTCGGTGCCAAAGTCGGCGATGAGGTGATCGCGGGTGACCTTGTGGACCTGTTTTGAGTTGGTTCCGGTTCCCACCAGGACAACACCCAGGAGATCCAGTGAGGGGTTGAGCCCCACCACGCTGTCCATGCGTGCTGCCACCGCAGCAACACCTTTACGGCTGGACATATCCGTCTTCAGCGGCACCAGCGCATACCGTGCAGCTGCGACGGCCGCCGCCTGCAAAGGCTCGTTGCCGGGCGGGCAATCAAGAAGGACGAGATCGTACTCCCCCGCTACGGCTGCAAGCATCTTTGCCAGGGCCAAGTGGGCTGCATCGCGGTCCTTCTGGGCTTTCGCCCCGAGAAATGCTGCCGCATCATCGAGTTCAGGGCCGCCGGCGATGACATCCAAGTTGGGTCTGATACTCGTCAGCAAGGTCGGCTCGGCGCCGAAGCAGAGGGCGGCGGCCAAGCTCCTGCCGCCATCTCCTTGCTCGGAATAGCCCAGGTCCTCCGCGAGGTTGCCCTGGGGATCGAGATCCACGAGGAGCACGCGTGAGCCAGCCTCCGCGAGGAGTCCACCTACATTGGCTACAAGACTGGTCTTGAAGACTCCGCCTTTGCCGTTGATTACCGCGATAACCCTGCTGAGTGCGCCGCGGTCCAGATCGTGTTTCATCGAACCTTCCTTTCACAAGTGATCCCAGCGTAAACAGCGTTACTTGTTTCGCTTGTGAAGCTGGCTTGCGTGTCTTTACTTTTTTCACAAGTCAAAAAAGTAAAACTTATGTTGCAAGTTTCACTTTTGAAGCAAGTTACACTTTTGAAGCAACTTCCGCTTGCTTTGCTGTATACGCTTCATTCGCAAGCGAACGACCAGCATGAGGAAGCCCTGTAGGTAATGCCCGGAAAAATGCGTGCCGGCACCCGGGCATCGCTGCAGCCCGGTTCGTCATCTATGCGACGTTCCAGATCGCAGCATCCCCAGGAGGCAGCCAATACTCCTCCCGTTCCTGGTCGTACAGTGCACCTTCATCAACCTCAACCATCCGGAAACGGTCCAGGTATGCGTGCCAGCGGGCACGTTCGAACCGGTTACGGCTTATATGGGCCTGGTAGTCCTCCAACACGCCCAGCCTTGCCGCCAGATTGGTGAGATTAACTGCCGTTCTCTTCCAGTAACCGTGGTCGCGGTAAATCATGCCCAGGGCCTCCATCTCAGTCAGCGCGGTCGATACGGCGTTGCGGCTGATGCTCGTGAAGCGGACAATCTCCGCGGTGGTGGGGGAGTGCCTAGATCGTTCGATGGATTCGTAGACAAGGGCAGCCACGTCTCCCAGGCTTCGGAACACGGGCCGAACGGCATGGATGCGTCCTTTGCGCCACGTCAGCTCCCTCGCTAGTTGCTGAAGGTGCCTAGGCAACTGAATGAGGTAGACGTCTGCTGTCTTGTAGCGAGCATCCGCGACTTTGGTGAGAATTCCATCGGAGGCCTGGGCCAGAGCGGGAAGTAGGCGAGCAATGGTGACATGGTGCTTTCCCAGCGCGACCGCAAGCGTACGACAGCCGACATCGAGAAGATCCGTTTCTTTCGCCCTCATGTAGCCCAGCAGGCCGCGGATCAAGAGGCGGAGGCTGAGTCCTTCGCGGCCCCTCGCTGCCAAGCGGCGGTCCAAGACGGCGTACAGGACATTTTCCAAGTCGTTCACGAGTTGGTGGATTGACGCGGAGCTGCGGTTGAGTGCCCCCCCTGTGGGTTGAGTAGGGCTTGTGTTGTTAATAAGGGCATTGATTGTCCCAGTTTCACGGGACTTACGTTTTTGGGTGCTGCCGGCGTTGGTGAACGCCTGGGCGTTGGCCCATTCGCTGGAAAGGAGCCGCGCTTGTTTGGCTTGCGTGCCGTAGAGGGCTGCCAGGCCCGGGAACTGGCCGGTGAGTTCGTTCCGTACGTCTTCCAGGGTCCAACCGCACGCAGCGAAGTGGTTCAACACACCCATGCGGGCCTCTGAGGCGCTGGCGTACTTGGCCGTGTCGTAAATGCCAGTGCGTGCAATACGGCGCAGTGGGCTTTCGCTGCGGCCAGCGACGGGCAGCTGTCCAGCAGTGGTCCGTACTGTTGCTGCTTTGGATTGGCGTTTTTGGATGGCCTTGTTGCGGGCCAGCTCCGGGGCCAGTGCGGCGCGCAATGCTGCAATGGCACGCGCTGAGTTGCGGACGCGGAGGGTGGCGTAGGCCTGGGATAGGGGAGTAATGAGGGTTTGGTGGCCGCCAGCCTTGTGCCTTGAGCCCGGGACGCGGATGCAGCCGTCGGTGATGTTCTGGTGGGGGCTCGGGTCCAGGCTTGCGGCGAGAAGGCCGAGGGCTTCGACAAGCTCGCGGGCTTTGGCGGCGGTGAGGCGTTGTTGAAGGGGAATGTAGATGTGCCTGCCGCCGCTGGGGGAGAAGTCCTCCACGTAGCTGATGTTCGCTTCACCCAGGAGCTTCCTGAGCCGGGCTGCGTCTGAGTCCACGACGCTCTTCAGTGCCTTGGATGTATCCAGGTCGATGCAGAGAGTGGCTACGGAACCGTCCGTACCGTGGATCATGACTGCTGCGGGGTGCTCGGGCAGAGACGTCGTAATGGTGGGCGGAGTTGCCGGCCGGGGGTATTGGAACCTGGTGCCCATCCATCGGCCTAGGCGGTAGGACGCTTGCCCGGCGATCAGGGGTGCAAGGATCCACGCCTGCTGAGGGCTAGGTTGGCCCGCGACACCCTTATGTGCGTGCGTTGACGCGGAATTGACTTCCGGTACCATAGACAGCAGTTACTCCTTCGGGGGGAACGACAAAATCCACCCACTGGGTGGGTGTTGGACAAAAGTTCAGATCGACATCCCGCCAAGAACGAGATCTGAACTAAATACTTAACGAAGGCCCGCCATGTGCGGGCCTTCAGTTATTAACTGGCCTTCGGTATAGGCAATGTCTCCTGATTGCGCAGTTCTTCAAGGTCAATGGAATCTATATGCCTGGCAACCAGCGGTGTCAGGTAATCAACTGCGTTCGTGCCAAGAATTTCCATAATGGCCCGCAGCTTTTCGGCCCGCGCAAGATCGGGCTTGACCACGAACGTGTGCCGGGGCCCCTTGGACGGGCGGCCACCCTGAGCAAGCTTCTGAATTGCCATAGTGCTATCTAAGCGGTTTTGATAAACGAAACCCTGCACGTCGCCGCGGCGTGTCGCTCTTTTTGAAAGAGTCATCGCATGGGGTGTGACTGGCCCAGCAAGCTCGTGACAGATTCCGGATGGCATGATTCCAATATGTCATAAAACCCGGAATTTTGGGATTTGGGACCCTCAGGGTTAGTTCTTCCACGCTCTTCGGACTATGGCTTCCACGGACTCGCCGGCAGGATCAGTTGCAGGATTGGCAGCCATGGCATCCCGGAACAAGGTCCTGGTCGCTCTCAAAGACCGAAAGTAGCGTCCCTGGCGGTCGATACGCCACCGCGAGACTCCCAAGTAGGCGGCAGCCGCCCGCCGCTCCATGCCAGCTGCCAGGCACACCTTCACTGCCTCGTAGATGACGCGATAGGCAGCCTCGTGCTCCCGCGGTACTTCCGATAAGACGCTTTTTACTGCTTCCTGCGCTCGTTGGGGGGTAGTCATGTCTCCCGGCCTTCCTAATCGAGTGAGAGGGCGGATCCCAGCTCGGTCTTCACTTTTCTGTTCCTGCGTGCGTAAGCAAAAAGCGCGAGCCCCACAACCACGAGGGCAGTGGAGGCGTAGGAGATGAGCATGTACAGGTAGACCACATTCCCGCTACCAAACCACTCGACAGGGTACGCACCGGCGCGCAAGAGGGAGAGGGCGAAACCACCGGCGATCATGCCTGAAGCCGCCCGGCCTGTCCGGAGAGGGTTCTTCTTGGAGTCAAGGTACGCCGGCCGCACCAGGGGAAGGACAACGTAGGCCACGTAGAACAGCACCAGCCAGGTGTTGATGCGAACACTGGGCTGTGTGGCGAAGTCCAGCATCTGGGGGGATGAATACGGGGCGTCTGTGGCCACGACAGTCCACAGCAGGCCAACGGAGACGAGGCCCAACACAACGGTTCCGGGAGCACCCACTGTCCACCGACGGGCAAAGGGGGATCCGTAGGCGACACTAAGGTGCCCGCCCAGAAAGGCGACGGCTACCAGTGCGCAGTACTTGGAGATGAGGTCGGTAGCGTTGGTTATCGGCATTATCGAATCCAGCGCGTAGTACACGGGCGGTATCAGCAGCAGATAAGCGGTGGTGAGAAAGATGCCCGACAAAGCGATTCTGCTCGCCTTTCCCCGCAAGGCGTGCTCAAACCCGGATGCGGGTGTATTTATGCGCTTGAACGTAAGACTGCCCAATAGGATGAGCATGAGCGTCACCGGGACGACACCTAGTGGATTCATCCCAGAAGCTCCGTCATCTTTTCCGCATACTCCTGGGCTTCCTTACGTTGTTTGACGCGCCGCTGCAGCAGGTTTATGCGGCCGGAGATTAGCTCGACAAGTGCATCGTCCGTGATTTCAAGCAGCTCGTCCTCCCTGGCGCGTGGTTGCCAGCCTGCCTCGGCCGGAAGCACGAGGCCGACAACCACCAGACCTGATGCGAAGGAAGTGCCTGCTGCTCTGGAGGCTGCTACCGCAAGCGGTGGGGTCAGCTTGTTTTCGGTGAGCTGCGTGAAGATGTATGTCAGGGCCATGCCAGTCTCCTCTGCCATGCGGTGCCTGATGTCGCCGGAGTCGATGGCGTCAATCCATGCCCGATTGGATCCCTCGTGCGGGAAGTCTATGAGCGGAATATGTTTCCGCAGATCCCGCGGGTAGTACTTCTTCGAGGTGCGGAACTGTAGCTCGGCCATCAGGTCTGCGTGGTGGACCTGGCTTAGCACTTCTGCCGGCGTGGGCTCAATCCGTCTGGTGTACATGTCCCTGTACGGGTCAAAGGCGGCAAGGGACTCCAGCACATTCGCTCCGGACGCGCGCGCCACGGCAACGACCGTCGATTCTGCAACGTTTCCACGACGCAGTTGGTTGCCCAAAGTGCCTCGGTGCAGCCCCGTCAGAGCGCTCAGAGCGGCAGGGGAAGTGCTGATGGACTGAGCGTCCAGCCAGCTCTTGAACTCTGAGGCTGAGACAGGCACAAACACTCCTTGGATGGGGCAAACACGACAAGACGCGCACGATTGATTCTGCTAGAATGATCCCAATAGTTAAGCATCCGCAAATACTTAACCGTTGGTTTCAAATCCATCCTAGCCTTACGGCTGAGTTTAGCCGGGATGGTTTTTCCGTCCGGGGGCAGGCCCCGGAATAGCCCAGGGGAGGGGCGACATGCGCGTCACTATGCGGTGCAGGGGCGGGACTGACCTGTTTATCGGCTGCTGGTTTCGCACCGACAGAATCAGGCGGTCTTCCTAATGGGTGTCGCTGCTGCTGGGGCAGCAACAGCCGTTGCAGGTAAGGCGTTTCGAAAAGTCGTTGTTCCTGTTGCCGCCGCTACCGCCCTCGCCCTGGGCTTCGTTGTTGTGGTTCTTGACGATGGCGGAACACCGGCTCAGGCCGCTTCTGCCTGTGTGGCACCTGGCACGTCAGATGTATCCGCAGCATCAGCGGTCCCCGGCAGCACAGTGGCCGGGTTCGATGGTGAGCAGATGAAGAACGCGGCCGCGATCATGAAGGCTGCAGCGGATCTGAAGCTGCCCGTGGCCGCACAGCTGATCGGTGTTCAGGCTGCCATTGGTGAGTCCACGCTGCGGGTCATCGATTTCGGTGACGGTGCTGGCCCGGACTCACGCGGGCTGTTCCAGCAGCGGGCAAACGGTTCGTGGGGTTCCTACGAGGACCGCATGGACCCCCACACCAGCGCTACAAACTTCTTCAAGGCTCTCCAGAACGTTCAGGGGTGGGAAACCCTTGAACCGACCATTGCTATCCACCGCACGCAGCGGAACGCGGATCCACACCACTACACCCGGTTCCGGGAACAGGCCACGCAGATCGTCAAGGCACTCGGCGGGGAATCGGCTTCCCTGGTGGACCCGTCCGGGGTATGCCCCGGTGAGAGAAATCAGGTTGTCGGTGACATTGCCGGGAAGTGGGTCAAGCCCCTGCAGAAGGCTGTCATGACCAGCGGGTACGGCCCGCGGCCGGCTCCTCCCGGTACGGCCGGGGGAGTGCTGGCCAACTTCCACTACGGAATCGACTTCTCCACTCCTGGCCAAGCCGGGGCGATTGTGGCGATCACGGATCTGAAGATCGTGAAGATCAGAAACCTTGAAGGCCAGTTCGGAACCGGCGTCACAGGCCAAACCCTGGACGGGAAGCTGACCATCGGGATGTACCACATGGAGGCCGGCTCTCTAAAGGTCAAAGAAGGCGACACCGTTGCCGCGGGAACCCCCCTCGGGACTGAAGGTGCGACCGGCAACGTCTTCGGTCGGCACCTGCATATGGAGTTTTACGCCGGGGCCCTGCCTAATCCGATGATCCCGGTCAACGCCACCATCGACCCCACACCGATCCTCAAAGAGAAAGGCATCCTGTGATGCGCAGAACCGCACTCGCCCTGCCCCTGCTGGCCACCGCAGTCCTGCTGACGGCCTGCGCCGGGAGCCCGACCGCACACACAACCACCACCGCGGCCGCGCCGGCCCCGACCAGCACGGCCGAGGCTGAGGCGAACTCAGCCGGCGACGGCCACGAGCATGACGAGGCCTCCGAGCACTACCACGGCCCTAACGTCACCTGGGATGCCGTCGCCGAAGCGAAGGTCAAAGAGACCGCCGCGAAGGCCATGGCACTGTTCGGCCGGCCTGCAGTGGAGGAGACGACGTGGTTCAAGGACCTGGAACCGATGCTCGCGACCGAGTACAAGGAAGACGCCCGCTACATCGATCCGGCCCGCGTTCCGTTCTCCACCGTCACGGACGGTCCCGCGATCAGCCGGGAAGCGCAAAACCCCATGACGGTTACAGCATCCTTCGACACCAACGCCGGGCCGTGGACGATGATGCTCCACCGCATCGGCCAGGACGATCCCTGGCTCGTCACCTCCATCAGCCCGGTGACTCCCCAATGAGCACGCCCACCGCCGGCGCTGACGACTTCGGCACAGCACCGCTGTTCACCGACCCGCTCACCGGCCCCCAACGGCGCAGCCCGCAGGGAACAGGCACAGACAGTGCCCCAATCCTGTTCCAGGAACCGGCACCACAGATTTTCAAAAGTCAGAACCCCGCAAACGAAAGGAAGACCCGATGAGTACCAACTGGTCAGGCGCCGAGCGGAAGTCACGCGCCCCCATCAGCCTGCTGAACCCCGAACCGTCAGTAGAAGACAATGCCGCAGAACCCGCCAAGGAAACCGCGGCCCCAGCCGTTTCTGTCGCTGGGCCGGCACAGGCCCAGCAGGCGGCCGTGGAAGCTCAGGCGGCCCCCTTGGTCAGCGGCCGGCGCAGCGCATCAGTGCTGCAAAAAGACAACATGAACGATGAACTACCACCGGCCACCGGCTGGCAGGCCTTCCTGCGGACCGTGACGTTCGGGCTGATCAAGCCCAAGGTCGGCGCAGCCGAGCTGGCCCGCCGCACAGACCTTTCCGCGATCCAACGGGTCTACTCCAGGCCCATGCGCATCATGGTCGCCCAGCCCCTGGGCGGAGTCGGCAAGACCATGTGCAGCGTCGGAATCGGCTCAACCTTCGGGATCCACTCCGGCCAGCACGCCATCGTCTGGGACAACAACGAAATGATGGGCACCCTCGGTGTTCGGACCAACGCCAACGGCTCCACCCGCACCGTGTGGGACCTGCTGAACGTGCTGGAAAAGTTCGAAACCATCGAGGCGCGTAAAGGTGATTTTTCCTACTACACCCGCCACCAAGGCAAGAACCAGTTCTCCGTCCTGGCATCGGACGAAGACCCGGATCGGATGAAGTCCATCGGCGCGGACGAATTCAACCGCATCCACACGGTGGTCAGCCGGTTCTACGACACCATCGTCCTGGACACCGGAAACAACACCCGCTCCGAAAACTGGCTGGCCTCCATCGACGTCACAGACCAGCTCGTAATCCCTGTCCGGCTCCAGCGCAACGCCGTCGTCTCGGCCCTGCGAATGATCGAACAGCTCGAATCCATGTCCGAGCGCCAGGGCAACCCGCACTACAAGAACCTTGTCGCCAATGCCGTCGTCGTCATCACCCAGGGCGGGGGCGCCAAAGTCTCGGCGACCGATCAAGCGAGCCTCCGCGCCCAGCTCGAATCCACGGTGCGGTCCATCATCGATATCCCCTATGACGCGGCCCTGGACAACGGCTCAATCATCGACTGGCAGCTCGTGGGCGATCCCGCCCGCCGCGCCTTCGAACGCGTCACCGCAGAAATCGCCGCAGGCCTGCTCGAGGTAGACAACCGCAACGCCCACGCAAGTATCAACACCACCAACCGATAGGAAACCCACACCATGTTCAAGAGCATCCTCACCAACGTCACCATCCCCGCGGCCGCAGATAACCCCCTGGACGGGGTGACCCCCAACATCAACGTCTTCGGAGTTCAGTTCCAAGGCGCGGTCCAGCTGATCCTCGGCGGGCTCTGGGCCCTGGTGCTGATCCTGGTCACCGCTGCTTTCCTGATGAACCTGGGCAAGTGGGGAATCGCACGGCAGCGCGGCCACTCGGACGACATTGCAGATGGCGCGGACGGTGCCAAGCGCAGTGGTGTCGCCTTCGCCGCCGTCGCCGGCGCCAGCGTCATCATCGGCGGCATCCTCGCACTCACTGCCGCAGCAGGAGCCTAACCAACTGGTGGCACACTTCATCGTTGGCAGCTGTCTCCTACCGAAGAACGGAACCAGACCATGAGAACGAAATGGAAGCTACTGATCGCGATTGCCGCCGTCGTGGTGATCGTGGCAGTCGCCGTCGTCCTGATAAATCTCCGCCCCACGGAACAGGCTTCACAGCCCGAACCCACCGCTGGAACGGACATGGTCGCTGGCAAGCTCGGATTTCCAGTCTCCAAAATCAGCATCGGAGAAGGCGGAACCACAACGGCCGCCGACGGCAAAACGCCCATCGGCTACAACGGCACCTGCGACTCGGCCGCCCAGGCAGCAGCCAACTACACGCCGGTCCTGCACGATGTGAACACTAAAACCTGGGAAGCCCAGAAAGCCACGATGAAGACGTTGGCCTCGGACGAAGCATGGATCAAAGATGCAGTTCTGCTTGGCGACACCTACACGACGGCGGCCGCGTCCGGAAACTTCAAGAGCTTCGATGGCGGCTGGCTCGACCGAGTGGATGTCAAAGCCGGGGGCCTCTACCGGCTCGTTTCCTGCGAGGCCGAGAACCGTGCATTGATTCAGGTGGTTTATGGCGGTCTGCGCGGCGGTGAAGCAGAACCCGGTGGCTACTTCGGTACCGATTCCCTGGAACTCGTTTGGGACGGAGATTGGAAAATCTCTGACGTCCTGGTGCGTATTGATGACACAGAACTTGCTGACAAGTTCCCTGACCCGGGCCCTGCGGGCGGTCTCGTCGGCGCTTCAACCGGAGAGATGCCCGCTCTCGATAACGGGCTGGTCGGCCGCTACTTCGAAAACCTGAGTAAAGAAGGCTGGGTGGAGTATGCAAACGCTACGCGCTAGCAGCAGGATCGGCTTGATTGCCGCTCTCCTCGCGGTCTTCCTGAGCTTCGGTGTTCTCACGGCCGGATCCGCTCAAGCAGCGGATGACATTAACGCCTCAGAAAAGTTGAATGCCGATCAATTGAAGCGGCTAGCGGGCTTGCCGGCAGACCAGCGCGACGGCATTCGTGACCGTCTCAACGGCGAACTCGCCAAGAACGTCTGTGGGCCTCAATTTCTCGGTGCAACGATGATCGGCCAGGACTGCACGGGAATGGCAGCCCGCGCTTTCAACAGCTTCCTGGACACCCCTGAGAAGTCCTTGGACTACCGGCCTGCAGAAGGACAGCGGGAGTTTTGCTCATCGTTGGCGCGGGAAGGGGCACCGCCAGCTGCCTTGGGCATATGTGCGGTATCGAGCACATGGAACGAATTCGCCCCGCTTGCTGGTGCTGTGTTGCGTACAGCTGTTTCTACGCAGCCTGGCGGGCAGTTTGTGCTGGGTGCGGTGGACACGGTGGCGTTTATCGCCAATGCCAAGGACGGGTTTGAGAAGTTTGCGAACTCGACTAAGGAAGCCGGAGTGACGGCCACGAACGAGGTTTTAGTGAACCTTTTGAAAGTCTCAGAGTTTCAGGTCGATGACGGCTTCCGAGACACCTGGTCAGTCTTTTCCGGCGTCGGGATCGTGTTGCTGGCACTGATGTTCTTCAAACTCTTCCGGGACTACTCGGATGAAAAAATTGACCCTGACGCCATGCGTGAATCGGTGATCTGGTACGCCCCACTTGCAGTTCTGTTGGCATTGTTCGGCCCGGTTCTGGGGTACGTGGGCAACAACGCATTGGTTCAGGTTACTGAATCGATCAGCCCATGGACCTCAAACCAAATCGGGGACTTCGCCACAAGCATTTCCCGTTTCGCCTCTTACGAGTCCAGCGGTGTTTTCGGACCGCTGGCAGCCGTGTTGCTGTTCGGGTTGCTGTTCATCGGGGCCTGGGCGCTCCTGGGGCTGTTCGCCCTGCAGCCGCTCGCCCTGTCGCTGCTGGGCGTAGGCATTGCGTTGATGATTGGCTTCATGATCCATCCCGAACACCGGGGCCGCGTTGCCAAGGCCGGGTCGCTGTGGCTTGGTATCGCCTTGTCCAAACCGCTGATTCTGTTGATCATGGGTGCGCTGTTCAGCTTCATCTCGAACCGCCCCGCGTTCCAGGGCGAGGGTACCGGGGATGCCTTGGTGAACGCCTCCTCAGTGTTCATCGCGGCCGCCGCAATGGTCGTCCTGGCGTTCTCACCCGCGCTGCTATTCAAATTCGTCCCGATACTGCCATCCTCGGCCAGTTCACTGGGTGCTAACCGGCCCTCGATTGCAGGGGCGGCGATGGTAGCCGGCGCCGGCGCCGGGATCGGTGCAATGATCCGTCAGCGTCGCACCATGCAGGCACAGTCCGGCTCGTCCGGCGGTGGGCGCTCCGGTGCTGCCGTGAGCGGGGCGGCAGCCCAGACATCAGGCGGGCCTAGCTTCTCGGCCGGTCCTGACGGGGGTCTGACCGGTGGTGCAGCCGGGGCCGGCGCACCTACAGGCAGCGGCCGTCGTAGTGCCAGTGGCACCAGACAGGGGACCGCCGGGATAGGAGCCGCTGCCCAGGATGCACCTGATACCCGCACCATTGCCCAGGCACAACGGGATGACCGGGCCGGTACTCCGGCCGGAAAAACTGCTGCTGCTGCCCGCAGTGGAGCGGGGGCTGTTAGCCGGGGCACTATGGCGGCCACTCGGGGATCCGCCAAGATCGCCGCAGGCGGGGCGACAGCGTTCCTGTTGGCCGGGCGTGAAGCATCACGGCAGGCCGCATTGCGCGGCCGTCAGGGCGTGAACTCGATGGTGCCTGATACCGATCACATCAGCGGCCGGTAATGAACAGAACAAAAGCAGGGGAGTAGGTCTGATGGGACGCATGGTTGTTGTCGGTGGTGAGGTTTCCCGCCGTGGTTTGTGGGGCGGGAACCGTACCGGTCCTGAGTGGATTGGGCTCAGCATCGCCCTGGCTTCAGGGATGGTGGCGATCATTGCTCTCTCGGACGTGATCGTGCTTGGCCTGATCCTGGGCGCTGCGATCATCGGCATAGGTGTCGTGCTGACCACTCCGAGCAAGATCACCGGGTACCGGTCCCTCGGTGCTCTGCTCGTGGAGCGGCACCACCAGCGCTCCCGCCGGAAAAACAAGACCGCGACGTTTGTTCCGGTGAAGTTCCGGGATCAGACCCGCATGGTCAAGGCCGGAAAAGCCGACCGTGCCCGGGCCGATGAAAAGGGCATGATCGAGGTCCCAGTGACACACCGGAACAATGCCCCGCTCATGGTCGGGACGGTCCGCCCGTTCACCGTACAGACCCCTACCGGTCCTATGACCGTTTTCCGTCACGGCGGCCGGATCAAAACCCCGTACTACACGGTCACCGTGGAAGTCATGGGTTCTTCCTCCGGGATCCGCGAGGAAAACCGGGAAGACTCCGCTTATGTGGCCCGCGGTCAGTTCCTGGCCCGCATGGCCCGCCGGCAATCCCTCATTTCCCACGTCCAGACCCTTTCCCGCGCCGTACCCATGGATTCCACAGACCACCTGCTGTGGATCAAGGACAAACAGGCCCAGGGCATCAACCGGCTGCTGATCACCTCCTACGGGGATCTGGTGCAAACTCTGCAGTCCCGCTCAGAACAGCACCGCACCTACGAAACCTTCCGCATTCCTCGGTCCGCTGCGTTGTCCCTGAAGGCCTCCAAGCTCGGCGGCGGGGACACCGGACTGGGGTTGGCGATTCATCAGGAAATCCGCACCGCTCTTGCCCAGGCGCAGATGATGGGCGGCATCCAGGATTACCGCACCCTGGGACCTGAACAGATGGCGGCGCTCCTGCGGCACCTTCAGGATCCGGATTTCGACATTGACGATGATGAGAACGCGGACCTGGCAGACTGCTGGCAGCACTTGGACGGCGATTCCTCCGATTCTTCCGTGGTCATCAACGGCCACTGGCACACCCGCACCGGGTATGTTCCAGCCTCAGCTTTCAGCCCCGAAGCGATCCCCGTTTCTGCTCTGCAATCCCTGGTCTCCGGAATCCAGCCGGCCGTGGTCCACACCGTCTCCATGGTGATGGAACTTTCCGATGCCCGCACCGCACGAGGGAAAGCCCGCACAGACGCGGCCATGGACCGCGCCAAGGGCAAGGAAGTCGCCAAGTCCGGTGTCGTCACCGACGGATCAGAAGAAGTCCTCATGGGCGCATCCAGCCAAAGGCTCCTGGACCTCAAACCCGGTTCCGGGCACCACGGTGCCGCGTACGCGCTCTACATCTCCTACTCCGTCGAATCAGAGGATGAGCTGTTGGCCACCGCTGACCTGATCGAGGCTGCGGCCGCGGATGCCGGGATCGAATTCATTGACTGGATGGATCACCGCAACGATCTGGCCCTGATCACCACCATGCCGTTCACGAGAGGAATCCGATGAACACCCCCAAACTCATCAAAGGCCTGCGGATGCCCTGGGCCCTGTCCACCACATCACGCCGCACCCAGCGCTCCCGCGCTAAGCAGCAGCGCCTCAACGCCGAACACGGCGCCACACTGGCGATTGGGGATGCCCTGGCAGCCAAACGCCGGGCAGGAAAGAAAAAGCGCACTAACGATGCCCAGAGCAAGGCAGCCGTGCAGTGGCATTGTGAGCGCAAGAGTCCGCGTGCCTCGCGCCTGGGATACTACGATCCGGCGGCCCCGGGAGTGCTGTCCTCGACCCGGCAGATGGAATTTTCACACATGGCCATCGCCTCGCCTCCCACCTCGCACCGGGGCCTGGCGTTCGGGATCGATGCCGGATCGGGCTGGATGGTCGTCCACGACCCGTTTACGTCTTACGGCAACGAGCTCGAATCCCCGAACGTCTGCTTCATCGGGGATCTTGGCCAAGGCAAGTCCTCCGGCATCAAAACCTGGGCGGTGCTGCGGCAGCTGCTCCTTGGCCGCCGGGTCGTCGTGATCGATAAGAAGTACCAGCTAGACCAGAACGGCGGGGAATACACCTCGCTTGCCCAACGCCTGGGCATCACACCGGTGAAGTTCATGGTCGGCGGCGGCGGGGCCAGAATCAACATCCTGGACCCGCGCATCGCTGCCCGGCTGAATGAAGACAGCCACGACGACACCGCGCTCTCCACCCCGGCGGGCCAGTCAATGCTGGTCCGTGCTGTTGTTGAAGAAGCCCTTGGCCGGCCGCTGCTGCCCAAGGAAGGCAAAGCAGTCCGCATGGCCCACAAACAGGCTCTCCGCACGGCGGCAGCGAACAATGAAATCGCCCATATCCGCCACGTCCTCTCCGCTCTCTACGCACCCGACGCGGACGCGGCAACGGCCTCGAACCTGAGCGTGGAAGAAATCCGGCAGTGGGGACAGGATCCCGCGTTTGAGCTTGAACGCATGATTGAAGATGACCTAGCCGGCCTAATAGACGGACCGACGAGTGAGGAAATTTCCCTGAACGCCGGGCTGACCGTCTTTGACGTGTCCCTGCTCCCGGAGGATGGGCCCGCGTTGGCTATCGTGATGACGATCATCAACACCTGGCTGGCGAACACTCTCTACCGTCAGAGTGAAGCGGTCCCCACTGTCCTGGTCATCGAGGAAGCCTGGCACACCGTCCAGGGCTCGGTTGCCAAGGTCACCCGCCGCAACACCAAGCTCTCCCGCGCACTGTCACTCTCGTGCATGTTCGCATTCCACCACATCTCCGATATTCCCGAAGACTCACCGGCCATCGCCATGCTCAAAGAATGCGGAACGGTCCTGCTCTACAAGCAGCAAAAATCCGATGATGCCTGGGCCTGCGAACGCATGTTCAACCTGCCCGCCGGGTCCGCGGCCGATATCGCCGGCCTAACCAAAGGGACCTGCATGATGCGGATCGGCGGTAAAGACCCCTTTATTGCCATCCACGTCCGCAGCGCCCTGGAAATCGAACTCACCGACACCGATAAGGCCATGAAATCCACGGCCACAATCAACCAGGTCGAAGCCGACGCGCAGGAGGAAGCAGCATGAGCACCACCAAGCCCATGTCCACGGATTCAGTCATGAAGATCGCTCTGGCCGCCCTCGTCACCGGGCTGGTTGTTTTGGGCTGGGTCTCGGCGTTCCTGGGAGAACTGATCACTCCCACCGGGATGCCCTGGACGGACTTCTCCGCCTTATGGGCCAAGATCAAGGCCGGCGAATTCCTCTGGCCCGCAGCTGCCACCTGGATCCTCATCGTTCTTGCTGTCCTGGCCCTCGTCGGGACGGGCATGCTCACGGCCATCTTCGGCGGAAACAAGCACCGCGACGACGGGCTGCCCCGGTACAAGGACCTCGAAAAGCGCATGGGCAAGAACGCAGCACTGGCCAAAGCCAAGCAATCCCTGGAGCTGCCGGCGGATGCCACTGAAGAAGACATGATCGTCGCCCTGTGCAAGCTCGACGGACAGACCCTCTACGTCCAGCACGAAGACTCCATGTGGGTATTTGCCCCGCAGCGCTCCGGTAAAACCCTGTTCCTGGCCGTAGGCATCACCCTGGACGCACCAGGTGCCGTGATTGCCACCTCCACCAAAAATGACCTGCTCATGCTCACCGCCATCGCCCGCGAACGCCGGGGCGATGTTTCCGTGTTCGACCTTCAGGACATTTCCGGGTGGTCGAACAAGGTCAGGTGGAACGTCGTTGACGGCTGCGAAGATCCCGACGAAGCGCTGGCCCGCGGTAAAGCCTGGGCGGGCGCGCAGCCGATGGGAGACGTGAAGAACGGGGATTTCTTCAACTCCAAAGCCGCCGCGATCCTGGGCAGGTTCCTCCACGCGGCGGCGCTGGGAGACAAGAGCATCGATGACGTCGTGAAGTGGGCCAATGACTTCACCGACTCCGAACCTCTGGAAATACTGACCCAGCACAAGGCCCCCGCAGCGTTCACTGCCCGCCTACGGACACTCACAACCTCCCGGGCCGGGGAAACTGTGGACTCCATCCAGGAAACCCTCGCCGGGCTCCTGGAACCCTTGACGTCCCCCAAAGCCCTCGACACCCTGACCCCGCCCAAGGGAGAAGGATTCGACATGGAGAAGTTCCTGGAAAAGCCGAACACGATCTATCTGCTCACGGACGGGGAACGCTCTCCGGTCGCCCCGCTCGTGGCGATGTTTGCCGACTTCATGTTCCGCAAAGCCCAGCGCATTTCCCAGGGCATGCCCGGGGGCCGGCTCTGGCCGGTACTGACGATGGTCCTGGACGAAGCCCCCAATGTCGCTGCCATCCCGGACATGGCCGGTGCCCTCTCGGATTCCGGCGGCCGCGGGATCCGCATCATCGGGTTCAGCCAGTCCTTTGCCCAGAACCGGCAGAGGTGGGGAGCCGAAGCAGCCACGGCAATCCGTGGAACGTCATCGATCAGGCTGTTCCTGCCCGGCCTGGAAGAAATCGATGAACTGGACAAGATCGCCCGGGCCGCGGGGACTACCCGCAAAGAACGCGTCTCCACTTCCCAGGGGCGCGGCGGATCTTCTCGGACCGTCAGCGAGGAAGAACGGCCCGTGATCCGAGGCAACGAGATTCAGCAGCTGCCGGTAGGAGAAGCGTTCATGCACTACAGCAACGTCGCCCCGGCCAGGGTCAAACTCATGCCCTGGTGGGAACGCGCGGACGCAAATCAAATTAAGGAAGACAAGGCCACCGCGCAACAAAGCCGCGACAGGCAAGGAGCAATCCGATGACCGAAGAAACTCGCGATCCTTTTCCGCCCTCCCCTGCGGACGGCGGCGAATCGGTGGTGGCCGAGGGCATTGAAGAGGTTCTGGTCGAGCACGAGGAACGGCTTACCGTTCTGCAAGGATCCGTCGAAGCGATGGGCCAGGCGGTCGAAGACCTCCTGGCATCACCGCCGAAAAAGACACCAGCTCCTTGGAACTGGAAAGAACTAGATGGTGAGAAGTCCGTCGCTCTCATGGAGGCGCTGCGCGAGTGGGTGGACTGGATCAACGACCGGTACGGCGTATCGGACGCCTCCCGCATCTACGGCTGCTGGTACCGGCACGCTCCGGTTGTGGAAGAGCTCACGGCAGCCTGGCTCAGCTGGCGGGCAGCCAACTACGGCCACAAAGACCCCGTAACCGACCCGGCCAGCTGGCACAGGGACATCTTCTGGCCCATGCTTGAACGCATCGCATCCAAACCTTGGGGGCTGAGCAACTGCCACACTGAACACGTGGATCCCCGGCCCTCGTTCCGGGACTCGACCGACGACAAATTCACAGAATTTCTTGGAGAACTCGGCGCGAAAGAACCTTCCACCGCCTAAAACTAGGGCCGAATAAGGAAAAGCACGGAACCGATGGTTCCGTGCTTTTCCTTGCACCATGCTGAGTGCCACAGGAGACAGCTGCTCTACCAACTGAGCTATGGGCCCATGGCGTGGACCCAGGGGGACTCGAACCCCCGACCTTCTGTTTTGTGAGCATCCCGGTCGCGAACCGGCGGAGAACTCTCTTCCCATGCCCTACCTAAATCAAGCGGACGCTCTCCCACCTGAGCTACAGAGCCATGAAGTGGCTCCGGAGGGGTTCGAACCCTCGACCTTCCGGTTAGTGAGCAACGCGACTACGAATCGCAGGAACTTTCTTCCTTGCCCTATACATACAAGTATAACAAATTTAACCTTGAATGTCAAGACCACATGTGATAAAGGGGACTTTAGGAATTATGCCGTGTTATAGCCGCGGTCCTCGGCGTCCTGCCTCGGGGGCGGTTGCAGGGCCGTTCTGTTGTGCCTGCCGCTTGGCGTCCTCGGCTTCCTGGGTTTCTTGTGCTTGGCGGATCTTCTCGGCGGCGTTTGGTGTCTGGCCCAACGCGGCCTCGGTTTCCTGGCGGACCCGGGCCAGCCGGTCGCGCAGAGATTCTGCCGGCGCTGAGGGCTGGGTGTCCTTCTCAGCGTTCCGGCGTTCGGCTATGTCCTTCATGGCTTCAGTGACTGCTTCCGGGGTTTGTTCTGGCGTGGACGTTTTTCTGGTGCCTCTGATGCGGCGTGCCATCGCGGCGATGCGTTCGGCTCGTTCCTGTTCCGGGGTCAGGGTGGTGTCCTGGGACCGTTCCTGGCGCAACTGGTCCACTACCTGCTCGGCGGGTGTGGGTGTTTCAGCGACGGTCGCTTCCACGTTCGCGGCCTCTGCCATAAGTGCTGCGTCAGCGGCGGCCAGGGGCTTCTTGGCGGTCTGCGCAGAGTATTTGTGCATGGCGGTGACACGGGTCCTCAGCTCGGCGCCGGTGCCCTGCTGGGTGTACTGATCCGGGATCACGGTGGTGTCGGATTCGGGGATCCGGTAGGTGTCGCGGAAGGTCTTGACCTCCACTGCCAGATCCCGCCATTGCTGCTGCTTGGCGGTATCTGACGGGACGGGGCCAAGGGCGGCCGCCCACGCCGGCGGTTCGGCCGCGAGCTGGGACCCGAGACGGTTCACTTCCAGTGCCATGGCCTCGCGGCGTGCCTGCAGCTCGGTCCTCCACGGTGCGGGTGTGTCCTTGTGGGTGATGACGTCCGCAGGTGCCATCCATGGGGCAAGGCCGTCCGGGGCGGGTGTGGTGGCCACGGGTTCGGGGAGGCGTCGGCGGAGGTTTTGTTCGGCTTCGATGCGGCGGAGGATCTGTTCTGCTGCGCGGACGCGTGGGGCGTATTCGTCGCGGGCGTAGTTGGTGGTCGAGCCACGTTCGTATGCTTCATCTGCGCGGACGGGTTCTGGCATCAGTTCACGCAAGGCCTTCTCCTTTTGCAGGGAACCGGCGAGCCAGTTGGCTTTCGCGGCAGCGGGGGAGTCGTTGACCGTTTCATCGGTCCGCAGCGTTTCTTTGGCCCGGTGGATCCGGGTATCGAGGTCATCGTCAGTGAGGTGTCCGTGGAGTCGGGACTGCCACGGGGTTTCCTTGTTTTCCTTCAACCAGTTGCGGTGCAGTTCCTGGCGGTCCGGGGTGGAGGCGGGGTTCGTAGCGGAGTCTGCGCGGGCGCGCATAAGATCCCCGGTGGCGCGACGGGCGAGGCGTTCCAGTGCCTGATCGCTGACGGCTTCAAGCGGGCGGCGGGCCGGGGCTTCGGCGCGGGTGCGCCAGTAGTCCAGTTTGTCCTCGACCCTCCACGCCAGGACGGCCCCGGGGTCCTGGGATTCTTCGAAAGGTGTCCCGGTGGCGTCAGTGAGAAGGTTGGCGATATTGAAGCCTTCGGATTCCGCTTTTCGCAGGTGCGTCGCGACAGCTCCCCAGGCGTTGGAGGCAATGAACCGTTCCGCGGTTCGTTCGCCCAGGATGCTCCGGGCGGTGTTGGCCATCCTCAGCTCGTTGGCCTGGTCGTCAATGTCTTTGTAGACGGTGACCATCTCGGGCAGGGACCGGGCCGCTGCCCGGGCGGCGTCAATCTGTTCGTGTGCGGTGAGGTTACCGTCATGGTTTCCTGCCACGGACCGCAGCACATCGGTGAGGGTTTCGCCGTCGGTGAGGACACCGTAAAGGTGGTTTGATTCCCGGCCGCGGGACGCTGCGACGTAGGCGAGGGCGCGGGAGAGGCCTGCGCCGATCATCGCGTGAGTGGTATCGCACGTCATGCCCTGGGTGCGGTGGATCGTTGCTGCGTAGCCGAGCATCGCGTTGTCCCGCACGTAATCTGCCGGCAGGGTGATGGTGCCGTTGTGGTCCTGGTGGCGGACGGTCATGGCACCGTCAGAGTGGACTTCCCGCACCGTCCATACATCATTGTTTTTCACGAAGTCTTTGCCGTGGTTCACGCTCAGGCGACGGTCGTTCTTCCGGGTTACGACGACGTCGCCGGCGCGGGCAGCAAGCCCGTCACGCAGCGCAGCGGCCGGCCCGTCAGCCAGTGCACCAGTACCGAGGCGGTAGGCCTGGGCGCGCGCGTTCAAGTCCGTGACAGTGGCATTGTCGAAGGCCATCATGACCGAATGCTTCCCGGCTGCGGTGTCCTTTTCCCAAGCGGTATACACCTGTGAAGTCATCGTTTCGACGTCTCCGCCGACCACGCGACGGTTCTGCCGGTAGAACTCCCAAGGGTCATCTTCACCAACGGCCGGCGGTTCGCGGAGCGCCAGCGTCGCGGCGGCTTCTGCGGTGTTCGGGGTGCCGTCTGCGTTGCGGAACCGATGGAGGTCTTCGAGGTACACAGCGCCAACGGTGTTCTTCAGGTAGCGCATCGCACCCCCGGAGGCGACGGCGGAGAGCTGCTGGTCATCACCCAAGGCACGGACGAGAGCGCCATGCTGCTCGGCGATGGTAACCGCAGCCGCGAACAGTTCTGTGCCGACCATACCGGCCTCATCGATGAACAGGACGTCCCCTGGATTCAGCGGGATTCGGTTCGGGCTGTGGTTCCGATGCCCGAGGACAAAGGAATCGATGGTGGTCGCATTGGCTCCCAGCTCCTTGCCCATCACGGCGGCGGCGGCCGCTGTGGGCGCCAAGCCAATGACGTTTCCACCGGCCGCTCGGATCGCGTCCGCGGATAGTTTCAGCGCAGTGGTTTTACCCGCACCGGCAGGGCCAACACCGATGACCAACAGCTTGTCGCTGCACGCGAATTCGCTGGCCATGCGCAGCTGCCCGGCATCAAACGTCTTTTCCTGGGACGCAGCGGCAGTGTCGAAAAATTCGGTAGTCGCTGCGGGGATGACAGTCCGCTGCGCGGCAGTCAGCAGCCGGTCCTCACTGTGCAGGACACCGGAAGAGGTGTAGAGCGTGGAGTGGACTTTCCCGTATCGGCTCGCACCGTTGCGAAGGCGCAGGGCTTCCGGTCCGGTGGCTGGAACGTCGGTGGTGATGCGGAGGGAGAACTGGTCAATGGCACGGGCCTTGACCTGTTCAAAGAGTTCTTTCGGGATGGTCAGTTCCGCGAACCTGATTCCGAGTTGGCGCCGCGTTTCGGCGTCGATGTGGTGCTCTCCCCACGTCCCGCGGGACCGTTCCAGGGTGCGGATGACCTGGGCGGCTTCAACGGCAGGATCTACTTCGTCAGCGTGGGTGACCAGGGGTGTGTTGTTCCGGTCCGCCGCATTCCGGGCATCGTAACGGTGCGCACGGGCAGCTTCGACGGCCGCCGGCCCGACGAGCACGCCGGGGATCTGGGCGAATTCCTGCTGCCATTGGGTGACCAGTTCCGAAAGGCGGCGGGCCGACTTTTTCGCCGGTCGTGTGGCCAGGGTGGCCTGCTGGGCCAGCGCGATCATTTGCTTCTGGTTAGGGGAGTAACCGTGGTTCTCGGTGAACTCCTGGACGAGGTTATCCAGGGCAGGTTTGATGTCGCCGCTGCGCGATGATCCGGCTTCAATTGCCGCGACGTTCACCCCGGCAATTTCGATGACCGGCCGGTCACCGGTGACCTTGCGGGTGGTGACACCGACCCCCAAACGGGCGCAGACCTTCTCCATTACCGTGCGGTTGTAGTGCTCGGACGCTGCAACCCCGTACTGGTAGAGGAGCCTGCCGTCCAGGCTGGACCACTTACCGTCAGCGCCCATGACCTTGTTCGCCACCACGATGTGATCGTGGAGCTGGGGGTCACCGTTGCGGGAGTCGTAGTGCCTGAAGGCGGTATAAACGAGTCCGCCTTCAACGTCTTCCTGCCGGACACCGTTACGTCCCCGGCGGGTGAACGTCGCTTCCTTTTCCAGGAACTCCATCGTCTCTTTAATGGCTTCGTGGTGGGCCGCTTCGATCTGCTGGCGCGCTTCATCTCCGCCAGTGGCCCACAAAACGGAGACCGATTTAGCGGGCGCAAATACAAGGTCATAACCCGCGACAGCCTGTGCTGCTGGCTTGGTTTGAGCCGTGATGAACTTGCCTAGTTCTTCCTTGTCGGCCGGGTTTCGCCCGTTGAGCTCGCGGAAGTATTGGGCACCTTCCTTGGTGCGGATCAATCGCCTGTTATCCGCATCAGGAGCGGAATGGTTCATGCGTGTGTAGTCACCGATGCCACGATCTATACGCAACTGAAGCTCGTTATCGGTCTGGGAGAACCTCTTATATCGCTGCCCCAGGGCAACTTTCGCGGTGGGGTCCTTCGTAAGGATCGCGGCCGCATCCGGGTGCAGTCCTTCCCCGTAAAGCGCGCTCATCTGCGCTTCGCTGACCTCTTCTGAGACCTTCAGGAGGGCGGCTCCACCGCCGCCCCACTGGCCAGGAGGGTTGCCGTCCACGGTGTAGTAATCACCCAGCGAACGGTTCCCTGCGCGCAGCTCATCACCGGTAGCGACTTCACGCGTGTAGTACGTGTATCCATCGCCGGCACTGAGCTTGTGCACGGTCATCATAAACCCAGCATACCGCCAAAGGAACCTCACTTATCGATGATGCAAGAGGTGTGACAGATTCAGCGCGATTTGCCTTTCGACAGGGGAGAAATACAGAAGGCAAATTCCGCTGCTTTTGGCCATCAAGACTTTGATGCGGTTCTGCACATGAGAATGGGCGGTGGGTAACACGCTTTTCGTTATCCACGGTTCGTTCGATTGTGTTGAACCGCCACGGATTGAATTGTCCACAGGTGGGCAGGGTAGAGACACGTTTCCTCTCGGAGCTGTCCACGTGTGGACAAACAATCCAGGCGACAATCCGAGCGCAGCGAGGTCCGATCCTGTAGGTTTGTCACGAGTGGATTCCGCCGGGGGATAACCCCAACGGCCACGTCCGGACATGGACCAGACACGGCGCTAGCCGTTAGGTCTGCTCCATGGATCAGTCCAAGGGGAGGGACCCGAAACATGGCAGCACCACGAAAGTCCGCAACGCAGGTAGCGGCCCGCGAGAAAGCACGGGCGAAAGCTCAGGAGCTGACCGCCAGGCATGAAAAGCTCATTGACCTCGCTGCGGAATTCTTTGAACAGCAGGAACAGGCCGAACAGGTCCGTGCGGATGCGCAGACCAAGGCGGAGGCGATCCTTGCCAGGGCTGAGGAAGAAGCAGCAGCAGCAACCGCCGGCGCCGCCGGTACTGTTGCCGCGATGGTCGCCGCAGGCGAACCGAAGGCATCCGTTGCCGCCCGCCTGGGCATCACCGGAGCCGAGCTGAAAAAGCTTCTTGACCAGGCACCAGCTGCAGCCGGCCCGGCAGCAGCTGTAGGCGATATAGCGCCCGAGAATGACGAGGGAACTGCGGCTGAGGCCGCATAATCCACTAAGCCAACTGTGGTCCCGGCGATTCGCCGGGACCACAGTTTTTTAACAACTTTGACGTTCAGAAAAGTGTTGGTGCATCCGGGTCAGCCCCGTGAAGAAGTGCCCGGATGCGCTCCCCGCGTTCCCAGCCGTGGGCGCGTACTTCATCGCGAAGGGTTCGGGAGCGTTGGGCGAAGAGAGCGCGGGAAAGTCCGCGCCATCTGAACAGGGATCCATTCGAGTCCCGACCTTTGGCGAGCCGGTCAGCCATGTTCTCCCTGTTTGATCCCGGGTGCAGATGGGTGTCGTCTCCGGTGGTCGCGCGGACACAGATCGGAACATCGCACCGGTGCATCAGATCCCCAAAGGCGTCCAGTCCGATCCCGTGTGCGAGATGGAACGCGTAGCGGTGAGGCCGCACAGCCTGGGTGTGGCCTCCGGAGTTCAAGGTGTACCGCCCGTACCCGTCATCGGATACGGCGCCGGACCATAACCAGCAGTCACCAGGCCGGGGCCCCTTGATGACTTTGGACCAGAAACGGTCCTCCGGTAGGCGGGTCATGTCCACGTCACCAGGTGCGCCAACGCAGTTCGAGTTTATTGGCCGCGAAGAAGAGTCCTGCCATGAATAGGAAGCCGGGAATTGCCTGGGCGAAGCCTTGGCTGATCCAAAGGCCGAGGGCCGACAGCAAGGCAATAACACCGGCGGCCTTGCACAGAAAAATCAGGATGCCTTGGCTGGCCAGGACTGGATGCGTGAGTGCGTAGATGATCCAGCCCACCAGGGCAATCGCTGCGAAAGCTGCGAGGAAGATGACGATGAACATGGTCCGGTCCTAACGGTCGAGTGCGGCTAGCGAGGGGCGGGCTTGCAGGCGAGGCTTAGTCTCGTTGCCTTTCCACATCTGCTTCAAACGGATTCGGCTGTGTCCTCCGCGGCTGCCTCGCCCTCCGGTACCTGGCCCGAGGCAATCCGTTCCGCCGTCTTCTCGTAAGCGGCATCAATGTACGAGGCCAGGTCATCTTCCCGGACCCGCCAAATGCCCCTGGGCCCGAATTGTGCCGCCTTAATTTCACCGCTTCTCAGCAGCGCGTACACCATTGGTTTACCGAGGTTCAGGATCTCCTGGACATCGTCCATCGTCAGCATCTTCGGGAACGGCAGGGACATCCGGGCGCCGGGCTTGTTCATGTCTTCGGTCCACTGACCCATCTCTACGTTTCCTCGTTTCGGTGCTGCATTTCATCCATCGTTCTCTGCCCTCGGCGCAGCTCCCCGGCCTTCACCGGAGGCCACGGCTTGCCGCCGTTGTACTTGCGCTGCAGACGCTTCGCCTCGCGCATGCTGGCCCGGACAATGAAGTCCGACACGCTCGCGTCACCCTCTTCGGTCTTGCCGGCATTCACGAAGGCGGCACGGACTTGGTCGGCCTGTTCCTCGGTGTAGTAGGGCGTGAACGCAGCAATCTTTTTTGGCTTCGCCATCACCACACGCTGGCCTTACTGGACTGCACGGAGCACCGGCGGCCACGGGTGCAGACTGTCCAGGTAGCCCTTCCCCAGCGACATGGACCCGTCCTGATTAAAGCGGACGTCGGAGTGCTGGTGACTTCCTCCGGCATGCGCGATGGCAGCAAGCAGGAGGTCGAGGTTATCCCGGTCAAGGCCTGGCACAAGGTCACCCAAAACTACCGGCACATCCTCGGCCAATGACGCAGCCAGGAGCAGGAAACGACGCTCCCCACCGGAGAGCACACCCGCCTCCTCTGGGATGGCTGTGAAGTCGATCCAGGCACTCACCTGGCCGGGGCCTTGCGGCTCGGTGCTGGTGTGCACCCATGGGTTACCGCGGGCGGCAAACTTCCCACCAAAGCCCCGTATCAGCAACTCTGTGGCTGCTTCGATTGTGTACATGCCCCTTGCCCAGGCGCGGAGGTCGTCTGCATGCGTCATGGTGGTATTTCCCTTTGCTCGTGGTCTGGGTTAGCGGGCGCTGCCTGTCGGGGTCAGCGTATCTGCTGACCCCGACAGATAGAGTGGTTAGAAAGGGGGTTCGGAGTCGGGTCCGTTGCCCCAGCCGGCGCCGGCGTTGCTGGTCGCCGGGATGCCCCAAGGGTCATCCTGCGGGGCTGACTGCGTGCCCTGGTTGCTGTTTCCCTGGCCGTCGAATCCACCGCTGGCCTGTGCGCCCTGGTTGCTGCGCTGGGTGCGGTTGACCTTGGCGTTCGCGTACCGCAGGGACGGGCCGATTTCATCGACTTCGAGTTCGATCACGGTGCGCTTTTCGCCTTCTTTGGTTTCGTAGGACCGGGACTTCAGTCGACCCGTGACGATCACGCGCATGCCCTTGGTCAGGGATTCGGCCACGTTCTCCGCCGCTTCCCGCCACACACTGGCCCGGAGGAAAAGCGTCTCGCCGTCCTTCCACTCGTTGGACTGACGGTCGAAGGTCCTGGGCGTTGAAGCGATGGTGAAGTTCGCTACGGCCGACCCACTCGGGGTGAAGCGCAGCTCTGGATCTGATGTCAGGTTTCCAATGACAGTAAGCGTGGTTTCGCCGGCCATGATGGTTCCTTTTCCTCGTGTGCTGGTGATGTTCTCGGTGTGCGTTGTGGGTTCGTTTTGAGGTTCGGTCCCAACCGGTTCTTCGTGGGTGAGGTCGTTGGGTTGGTACTGGTTCGCAGTGTATGCGTCCCAGAGCCCGCCCTCCCCGAGCCGGGCGCGGGTGATCGCCTCAAGGTACCGGTCATCCCCTCCCTCATCTGGGACGGGGTAGCCGTCGTACAGGTCCTCAACGAGGGGTTCCACAATGGCGGGTTCCACAACGTAGGGGTCCACAGCGTTGTGCGGAATCCTGCCGCTGGGGTTGACCTGCCGGAACAGATCCACCTCCAACGGGATCCGTGGGCTGAGCTTGAACCCGACGACCGGGCGCGGGGTGGCCACGGTCCTTACGCCGCCTTGTGAGTCATGGCCGCTTGGACGAGCTTGTCGCGGCGCAGGCCGGACCAGCGGTCCTGGTCATCGGAGTTGTTCACGACAACGGGCGCCTGGGGGTAGCCGAGTTCGGCGGTGATGTATTCCAGCGCTGCCGGCACTTCGGTGATGTCCACGGCCGTGTAGGTGATGCCCTTGGAATCGAAGTAGTCCTTCGTCTTCTCGCAGTTGGGGCAGTTCGGCTTGGTGTAGACCGTGTAAGCGGTCGGTGTTGCAGTCATTTTCAGCACCTGGTTTCGTATCAAGATTAGTTTCGTTCGTCTGGCTGACTTGCTACTCCAATTCTACCAATCATTCAACTGAATGAATAGGGATTTTGCCGCGTATTTGCGCGGTTTTCTTCGTACTATTTCGCACCCTCGCTAGGCACGATTCGCCTGGTTCGCTACTTCGGGAACAACGATCGGTGAGTTTCGCCGCCGGCGGCTGTGGTCATCCCCGCTGGTTCGCCACGGCGGCAGCCCCCATGTGCCTGAAAAGCCAATCCCGGGACCGTTGGTGACATGCCTTGGAGAGTCCAACTCCCCCAGTGAATTGGTGCCGTCCCTGCCGAAAGAACGCCGGCCCCGGAAATAGGTGCGTCGGCGGCGTTGGGGTTTTGGACCATGGGAAACTCAGCCGTGATTTCGGCGGGCGGTCTTGGGTGCAGCAACTTGAACAGTAAGCATGCTTTCTATTAGGTTGGTGTCAGCTTCTCCGCCTGGCCCCCATCAGGCGGAGTGGTTGCCAGGGAGGCCCCGCCACTTCATCGTGTTGCGGGGCTTTTCGCTACCCGCGCTTTGCAGCGGGTGTCAGTATCCGGAACGGCAGAGGGAGTGTGCAGTGGCTCACGGCGATATCGAGACGTATTACGAAGATGGCCAGTGGAAGAACAAGCGCGAGGGCACCACCCGGGCGTTTGGCGCCGGCTACGGCACCAAGGACGAAGCAGAAGCTGCAGGCCGGGAAGCGGCCCAGGCGGACAAGGTCGAACACGTCATTAAGAACCAGGACGGCCAGATCGGTTCCAAGAACAGCTACGGCAACGATCCCCGGAACGTCCCGGGCTGAGTCAACGCGGGGATCCGATTCCCCCCGTTAACCCGGAAAGGAGCCGGCATGTGTGCCGGCTCCTTTCGGGTTTCTCTGCAAGAAATCTATGGGTCAGTCTATCTGACGTGATCGCCGCGTTCTTTCCCAGCCTCATTGCTGGAGCGCGGCTCCTGTTCTATGTTCCTGGTTCCTGGCGCAGGACGGCGGTCCGCCGCTGGTGAGTGGTTGCTGTGGTTCGCCCTGGGCGGCGGACCGCCCGAATTCTGGAAGGTTCCTGGCCTTCCTGCGGTGATTGGGTCTGTGCCGGGCGGGGTTCGGGATCCGCCGCCCGGCACAGGAGCCGTGGTCTATCCGGCCTTCTCAGCCTTCTCTCCGCTGTCGATGATGATCTGCTCAGTCTCGGATGCGGTATATCCCCATGCGACCAGCTGGTTCAGGTAGTCCCGGTGGGTTTGGCTGGGTGAGCGCCACGAGTCCTTCTGGATGGTCTTTTCATACCCGGCGCAGATCAGCGCGATCAGGGAGAACTCGGGCCGTGTGGTGGTCTTGGCGACGTGATCCCTGAGCGGGTTCCACGCCCACTGGTTGGATTCTTCGAACTTCGCCCCGACCATCTCAGCGGCCACCTTGCCCTCGTAGCCGCTGGCGGTTTCCGAGTGGTGGGTGATCGCGTGGACGGTGAAGTACTGCCAGCCCTTGGGGGCCTGCTTCTTTGCCAGCAGGTTTTTGACCCATTCACGCCTGACCACAGTTGCGGACTGCATCAGCTTGTTGTTTTCAATCAGGGTCTTCCGTTCGGCCTTCTGTTCCTCGGTCATCGGGCCTTTCGGGGCTGATGACGTGCCGTAGCCGCTGTAGTAGCGGAGGGTGAAGCCGAGGTCTTTCCAGCCGGTGACGACGGCGACGCCGGAGTGTTCGCCGCGATAGTTCGTCTCGATGTAGACGGCGTTTCCGTCTTCGTCGGTGGCCGGTTCCCCGTCTGCCCTTTTCAGGGACGTGACCCGGAGTGTTTCGCTGTCCTCCCCGTAGCCGCATTCGGGAACAACAGTAGTTCCGGCCGCTTCCAGTTCGGCGGTGAGTGCGGCCAGCGCGGCGGCGCGGTCGCGCTTGTCGCGCAGTTGCTGGGTGACGTGGGCGAGCATGTCGGGTTCGTCCATGATGACGGACTCGAGTTCGGCGGTGGCTTCCTCGTCTGACTCAAATTCCGCGAGTACCAAAGCCTCTTCGATGGTGTAGCCCTTGCCCAGGGCGGCGGCTCCGGTCTCGGTGGCCTTGGCTTTGAGGGCGGACTCGACGGTGGTCTTGGTCCGTCCGGTCTTCTTGGCGATCGCGGCGGCCGAGACGCCGATCAGGGACAGCTGGTGGTAGGCGTCGGCCTCATCGGCTTCGGTCAGTTCGGCGCGCTGGATGTTCTCCACAACCTGCGTGACGATACGTTCGGCTTCTTCGGGGCTTTCGATGATCATTACCGGGATGCTGTCCCGCCCTGCTTCGACGGCGGCGCGGGTCCGGCGCTGGCCCATCAGGACGTGCACGGTGCCATCGTCCTTGCGGTGGGCGATCACTGGTTCCATTACGCCGTGTTCCTTGATGCTGGCGATGAAATCGGCGGTCAGGGCGGCGTCTTTGCGGACGTTGATATCGACGGTCAGGGCGGCCGGATCGAGCATTTCGAGTGTGGGTGTTGCGGTCATGGTTTTTGTCCTTGCAGAGACGTGGGGGGTGTGGGGCGATCAGGTGACCGGCCAGCTTCCCTTTCCCC
>NZ_JBJURL010000212.1:0-544 GCF_046097905.1 Pseudarthrobacter sp. NKDBFgelt
CGCTCAAGGCGTATGCGCATGATCTCAAGGATTGGTTCGTCTTTCTTCGCCACCGCGGCATTGATTGGCGCCAGGTGGCCTTGGAGAACGTCGGCGAGTTCGTCGCCTGGCTGCGGCTTCCGCCTGCCGGGCGCGCCGCTGACGTGACGCTGCTGCCGTCGGCTTCCCATCACTGCGGGCCGGGAACGGTGAACCGCAAGCTCGCGGCGGTGGGCGGCTTCTACGTGTTTCACTCCCGTCATGGGGTTCCGCTGGGCGACCTTGTCACCGAGTTCGAAACGGTCCGGCACCGAAGAACGGGATGGAGACCGTTCCTTGCCCACCTTGCCGGGGACAGGCCGCAGCGGCGCCGGATCGTGAAGCTGCGTGAGCCCAAGAGGTTGCCCACGGTCCTGCCTGCGGTGCAGGCACAAGCAGTGCTGGATGCGTGCACTCGGCTGAGGGACCGGTTCATGTTCGTCCTGCTGTGGGAGTCGGGAATCCGTATCGGCGAAGCACTCGGACTAAGGCATGAGGACATTGCAGTCGCCGAGGGCGAGCTGAC
>NZ_JBJURL010000035.1:0-43118 GCF_046097905.1 Pseudarthrobacter sp. NKDBFgelt
TTCTTAGGAAGCCAGGACCTCGTCGAGAACGCTTGCAGCCTTCTCCTCGTCGGTCTTCTCAGGGCAACCCTGCGCTTCGGCGTCGGCACTCCCGGCGGCCCGCTCGCGGCGGCCGAACTGAACGAGGTCACCGCCCTTGCGGGCGAGGCGCCGTCCATCATCCTGTCCTACAAGGACTTCAACCAGGCTCCCCCCATCACGGAACTGGAGGCAGTCCGCACCCGCGGCGCCCTCACCCTGCTGACCTGGGAACCCTGGGCGTGGGGCGGCGGGACAGCGCAGCCCGCGTACTCCCTGGACCGGATCGCCGCCGGGGACTTCGACCCCTACCTGCGCCAGTGGGGCCAGGCGCTGGCCGGCTGGGGCCACCCGGTGATGCTGCGCTTCGGGCACGAAATGAACGGCAACTGGTACCCATGGTCGGAGCAGGTCAACGGCAACGGGTCCGGCGACTACGTGGCCGCGTGGCAGCACGTGCACGGCGTGGTGACGGCGGCCGGTGCCACCAACATCACCTGGGTGTGGAACCCCAACGTGCCGTACTGGGGGTCGGTGCCGCTGGCCGGCCTGTACCCCGGCGCGGCGTACGTGGATGCCGTGGCGCTGGACGGCTACAACTGGGGCACCTCCGCCTCCTGGAGCTCCTGGGTGTCCCCGTCCCAGCTCTTCGGCGACGGCCTGTCCCAGCTCCGGACCCTGGCCCCGGGCAAGCAGATCCTCATCGCCGAAACATCCTCGGCCGAGCAGGGCGGCTCCAAGGCAGACTGGATCACCGCCCTGGTCAGCTACCTCTCCGCCCAGCCGGACATCACCGCAGTGACCTGGTTCCACTACAACAAGGAAACCGACTGGCGGATCAACAGCAGCACCTCGTCCGCCGACGCCTTCAAACAGGCACTGGCCGCCCGCCGGTAACGCAAAAGCAAGTGGTCCTCCCGCCGCGCCGGAAAAAGTAGAGTACCGGCTACTCGTGCCCTCCGCGGGCTGTACTCATAGATTCGGGGAAAGCCCGCGCGGGTGCGGGGCGGGACCGAAGCTTACGGGGGACGAAGCGTGGCACTACAACCGGCGGACGGAACCATGCGGACAGAGCGCCCGGGGTTCCTGCTGGACCTCATCACGGGTGCGGACACTGACCTGGGTTCGGTGCGGCGGCTGGCGGAGGCCGGCGCGCAGGCCCTCGCCGGGTCCGCGGACTGCGCTGCCCTGCTGATCCGGCCCGGCGGCCCGCCCGTCATTGCGGGCAACAGCACTGCCGCCGAGGCCCTGGCCACCTCCGAGGACCGGAACGGCGACGGGCCGCTGACCCATACCGTCGGCACGGCCGAAGTGGTGAAGGTGGACCGCACAACATCCACCAGGTGGCAGGCATACCGACGGCGGCTCTCGGCTTCCGGATTCGGCGCAGCGTTGGCTCTTCCGCTGGAGCTGGAGGACCGCACGTCCTGCGCGCTGCTGTTCCTTGTCCGCGGCACCACCGGGCTGACGCCGGACCTGGTGGCCGAGGCCCGGTGGTTCGCGGAAGTGGCCGCCCAGAGCATGAAGCTGGCCCTCGAGGTGCGCAGCGTCCGGTCAGCCGGGGACAACCTGAAGACCGTCCTGGAGAGCCGCACCTCCATCGATGTGGCGTGCGGCGTGATCATGGCCCAGAACAGCTGCACTTATGCCGAGGCGTTCAGCAAGCTGGCGGGCGCGTCGCGCCAGCGGAACCTGAAGGTGCGCAGCGTTGCCGAGAATGTGGTGAAGTCACTGGCCGGCGCGGCCCCGGCAGCGCGGCTCGATCCGCCTGCCCCGGCGTAGGCTATCCCGCAGGCTCGCTGTCCGGTGAAAACGTGTGCGTCCACTGGGTGGTGGCCCCGGCCGCCAGCGAGTACTTGGGAAGGGAACGCGCGGAAACAGCGACTGTGCCGGAGCCGGGATACTCGCCGGCCTTGACGGCTGCTCCGTCCCGCACGTATTCAACGCCCCTGGAGGATGGGACGGTGAAGGTGTCCTTCTTGGTGCCGTCCTTGTCCGTGAACTTCACGGCTTTGGGCAGCACAACGCCGGCCGGCAAGTCCTCATTGGAGAGGTCCAGGGCCTCCGCTGCGTCCACCAGTCCGTGGCCGCAGCCTTCGGGGCAGTCAACGGCCAGCGGCCGGGCCGTGGCCTCGAGCCTCTTCTCCACCATCTCGGGCGTGTAGCTGCTGCCCACCTCGGACATCAGCAGGGCGGCGATCCCGGAAACGTGGGGGGCCGCCATGGACGTGCCCTGCATAAAGGCGTAGGCCTCGAGCCCGGGGGTGGTGGCACCGAAGTTGGAGGTGGAGAGGATGCCTTCGGTGAACTGGCTGGTGATGTCGCCGCCCGGTGCCGTTACATCGACGTCGTCCCCGTAGTTTGAGTAGGAGGCGCGGGCGCCGGTGCGTCCGGAGGCAGCCACCGTAATGACCTTCTTGCAGTTTGCCGGACTCATGCCGGAGGCCGGGCGGTTCGAGTTTCCGGCGGCCACCACCACGGCGGCGCCGGCCTTATGGGCGAGGTTGATGGCGTTCTGCAGCGTGACGGAGCAGGGGCCGTCCCCGCCGACGCTGAGGTTGATAACGCGGGCGGGGTTGGGGTTGACCGGCAGGCCGGCCACCTGCCCGCCGGCGGCCCAGATGATGGAATCGGCCACGTCCGATTCGTAGCCGCCGCAGGCCCCGAGGGCGCGGACGGGAAGCAGCCTGGCTTCGGGCGCCACTCCAGCGACGCCGTCCTTGTTGTTGGCCACGGCGGCGATGGTCCCGGCCACGTGGGTCCCGTGCCAGGAGGACGTACCGCTCTCGCCGCCGATGCCGCACAGTTCCCCGGCGAACCAGTCCCCCTCGTCCTGCGGGTTGGCGTCACGCCCGTCGCCGTCCCGCGCGTTGGCGGCGTCAACGATCATGTCGTAGCCGGGCAGCACCCGGGGATTCAGTTCGGAATGGCTGGTGATTCCGGTGTCCACCACCGCCACCACTGTCCCCTCGCCGCGGTTCACGTCCCAGGCGCCGGGGAGCCGGATGCCGGCGGCGTCATCCCACAGGTTCCACTGAAACTGGTACCCGGGATCGTTGGGGGCCTCGGCGGCCGGGTGCATGATGATGTCCGGCTCGGCATAGGCCACGCCCGGGGCGGAACGCAGTGCTGCCAGGAAGGCCTCGGCTTCGGCGCCCGGAAGGGGCCGGCTGGTTCTCACCACCTGTGCGCCGGCGGCGGTGCCTTTGACCTTTTGGGCAGCGATGCCCACCCTGCCTGCTGCCATCCGCGCTGCCTCGGAGGTTGCCGCTGCCTCAGACCCGATGCCGGGACCACCCTGGATCCCCACAATGAACTGGTCGGTGGCGGGGGATGCAGCGGGCGCCGCACGCTGCGGGGTTGGCCGGATGTTGTCCAGTTCGCCGTCGGCCCGGGCAGGAAGGGCCAGGGTTGTGTTCGCCAGGACAGCAGCCACAGCGAGGGCGACGGCGGTACGGGGGCTGAAGCGGTGGGTCATGGGCGGGCATCCTTCAAGGACAGGCGCCAAGCGCTGGGTGCCGGCGCGCGGACAGACTCACCCCCGCCCCGATTCTAGCCACAAGCAGGAGGGGGAAGAAGGGGCAGCGGCAAATATCCCGGACCCGTGCAAATGGTCGGCAGCGCGCCTGGGTCCATCTGAGCCGCCATCCCGAATCGCTCCGGACAGGGATTGGCACATAATGCCTGCGGGCACCCACATATTTCCAGTGTTTTGCCTTTTTTGGGGAGCGGCTCTCCATAGGATTCCTCCATGTGGACCAAACAGAGCCAGAGCTTCTGCCCCGCATGCGGCAGGACTACCCATCACGTGACTCACTTTCACAAGGACGACGCCGGCACGCTTGTTGCCAGCGCACGTTGTGCTGAGTGCCCGCAACCGGGTATTCCCGCCGAAAACCACATGCCCGCCCCGCTATGGAAATCCCACGGCGTTCCGGCGGTCTGACGTGAGTACCGGAAGCATGATCTCAGTGCCCTACCTGGCAAAGGCGAGTAACGGGTACTCGGGCGGCATGTGTTGCACAAGAGGTTAATAAATCAGCGGGGGCACCAGCTTCCTCAGGGACCTGGACGCGACAGCGTTGGGGCGGAACGTTTAAGGAGTACCGTGAAGAAATCGATCAAACGAGCCCTGGGCCAAGGGCTGGCAACAGTCCTTGTCGTCGCCGGGCTAGGAGCATTTGGGGGACCTGCGAGCGCCACGGTGCCGCCACCGCCCCCGCCGCCGCCAGCGCCAATTTTTGGCACCGCCGGCTCCGATTACACAGGTGTGGGAAATCCCCCCACCGCCGACAAGCCGCAGAGCAAGCTGTGGTGGAACGATGGCGCCTGGTGGGCCGATATGTGGACCTCAGGAGGTTGGAAGATCCACAAGCTGGACAGGGCCGCCAAAAAGTGGGTGGATACCGGCGTGGGGGTGGACAACCGTGCCAACACGTCTGCGGACACCCTCTGGGACGGCACCTACCTCTACATAGCCCACCATGTGGTCACCATCTCTACTGAAGACGGGCCAAAGGCGTCCCGCCCGGATTCCCCGGCCAGGCTGTACCGCTACAGCTATGCCGACGGAAAATACACGCGGAGCAGCGGGTTTCCCACCACTATCACCACGAACAGCAGCGAATCGATGACCATCGACAAGGACAGCACCGGCGCAATCTGGGCCACCTGGACCCAGGTGTCCGGAGTCCAGACCGGTGGCTACGCCAGCAAGGTAATGGTCAACAACTCGTCAGAGGGCGGAAAGTCTTGGGGCACGCCGCAGTCCCTGACTGGTGTGGACGCCACCGTTGCTCCGGATGACATTTCGTCCCTCGTTGCCTTTGGCAAGAACAAGATTGGCGTCATGTGGTCTGATCACACAACGGGTTCCGTCTGGTGGGCCAGCCGCACTGACGGCCAGTCCCCCACCTCGTGGAAGGTCCAGTCCGCCGTCCGCGGGCCAAACCAGGCTGACGACCACCTCAACATCAAGTCGCTGCAGGCAGACACCACCGGCCGCGTCTTTGCTGCGGTCAAGACGAGCTTCGATATGAACTCCACGGCAAAGAAGTCGGACCCGCAGTTGCAGCTGCTGGTGTTCAAGCCGGCCACGGGAGCCTTCGACAAGTTCACCATCTCCACGATCGGCGACTGCCACACCCGCCCGCAGATTGTGCTCGACCCGGAAAACAACAAGATTCATGCCTTCCAGTCGGGTCCGGCAACAACGGTGTCGGGTTGCCCCTACAGCGGGACGTCCGGCGCCATCTACCAAAAGACGGCTTCCATGGATGACCCCGTTTTCGCCGACGGCCGCGGTACCCCCGTTATCCAGGACTCCACCCCCAGCGTCAACAACGTGACCACCAGCAAGCAGCCTGTTACCAGCAAGAGCGGCATGGTGGTTCTGGCCAGCGACGACGACGACAAGCGCTACTGGTTCGCTGACTTTGGCATCGAGGGTGACGGCGACGACGGTGGCGAGTATGTACCGCCGGCAGTTTCACCCTTCGCTGATGTGGCATCAGACCAGGTCTTCTACAAGGAAATGGCCTGGCTCGCGGAGAAGGGGGTCTCAAATGGCTGGACGGAGCCGGACGGCACTAAGACCTACCGCCCTTTTGAGCCGGTATACCGTGATGCGATGGCGGCGTTCCTGTACCGCCTCGCCGGGAAGCCGGACTTCACCCCACCTGCCGTGTCGCCTTTCGCGGACGTCACACCCAACACCCTGTTCTACAAGGAGATCACCTGGCTGGCTAAGCAAGGAATTTCCGAAGGCTGGACGGAGCCGGACGGCAGCAAGACCTTCCGCCCATATGCTTCGGTAAGCCGGGATGTCATGGCGGCGTTCATGTACCGGCATGCCGGTAAGCCTGCCTTCACTGCGCCTGCCGTGTCGCCCTTCACGGACGTCACTCCCGGCATGGTGTTTTACAAGGAGATGACGTGGCTGGCTAAGGAAGGAATTTCCGAAGGCTGGACGGAGCCGGACGGCAGCAAGACCTACCGCCCGTCCGTGTCGGTTAACCGCGATGTCATGGCGGCGTTCATGTACCGCTATAACGACAAACTGGGTTCGCTATAGCAAAAGCATCACAGGGCTGCTTCCCGGAGGACGGACGGATATTCCGTTCCGGACTCTGGGAAGCAGCCCTTTTTTGATGTCTGTGGGTTGAAGCACCATTAGTGACCAGGGCGGATGTCCTCCGGCGACGCCGGCGGCGCCCGCCATGTCCGCGGGTCCGCGCGGGTGCCGTAACCTTGTAGGGATTCCTGCTTCGCTGGCGGACACACACCTGGGAGGGTTCTGTCCGGGCACCAGGGCAGGCATCCGTTTCCCATCGGTCTCACATAAGGCGCAGTCGTGAACACTACTTCTCCCCAGGGGAGCACCCTTGGCCCGCTCGAGGACCTGGGCTGGACCGCTCTCTCCGTCAGCGTGGCGCTGGTCCTGCTGCCCGCGATCGGCCTGAAGGCGCTGGGCCAGTCCTTCTTCCCGAAGACTCCCAAAGCTGAAGAACGCCACTACCTGATCCAGTAATGGTCCGTAAGCCCGCCAGCAGCACCAAACACCGTGCAGTGCTCTCCGCCGCGGCGGCCGCGCTGCTCGCCCTTGCAGGCTGCGCTCCCGCCTCAAGCCCGGCACCGGACACCAACGGCACTGCGACTGGCACTGGCAGCGCCCACAGTACGCTTCCCGGCTCCCACGTCCACGGGATCGCCGTCAGCGGCGAAACCAGCCAGGTGCTCCTGGCCACCCACGACGGACTGTTCGACGTCACCACCGCCCCGGCCACCAAAATCGGCGCGACCAACGACCTCATGGGCTTCACCCCCGGCCCCTCAGACGGCGTCTTCTACGCCTCCGGCCACCCCGGACCGGGCTCGGACCTCCCCAACCCGCTGGGCCTGCTGAAAACGTCCGACGGCGGCAAAACCTGGGAGCCGCTCTCACGGCAGGGCGAATCCGACTTCCACGCACTGACCGCCACCCAGTCGGGAATCGTTGCCTTCGACGGTGTACTGCGGACCAGCCCGGACGGCAAAACCTGGACCACCGTCGCCGCAGACTTCGCCCCGGCCGTCCTCGCCAGTCACCCGGACAGCACCACCGTCCTGGCCACCACCCAGGACGGGATCCAGCGCTCAACGGACTCAGGCAGCACCTGGACCCAGCTGGAGAACGGCCCGGTGATCCAGTTCGCGGCGTTCGCCCACCCGGCGGAAGCCGTGGGCGTAGAACCGGACGGCACTGTCCACTACTCTGCAGACGCCGGCGAAACGTGGACCGAACACGGCCGCATCGACGCCGAAGTCATGGCAATCGCCGCCCTCAAGGGCGAGGATGGCCGCCCCTGGATCTGGGCGGCCACGGCGGACGGGGTCATGGTGTCCACGGACGGCGGCATGACTTTCCGGCCCGCAGACGCGGACTGAGCAGACGCGGACTGAGCAGCCGCCCGCGGCCGCCCGCCTAGTGGCGCGCCCTGAACCGGATCAGTCCCGCCGCCAGGAGGCCCGCTCCGCCAAGAGAGGCCAGCATCCCGCCAAGGGCTGCAACGTATTCGGTGATGGTCATTGTCTCCACTCCCCTTCCGTACTGCCTGGGTGCCCAAACTATGCCCGGATGCTCAGGATTGCGTGAAGGATCGCCCGCGTGTTTGGTCAAGATCTGTGCAGTTCCCTGCCACGGACTCCAGGCGGGAATGCACGACGGCGGTGCGCGCCGCCGTCGTACCTCTCGCCTAAATGTTCACCTTCCGTTAGCTTTCGCTTGATATGCAGGACGCGTGGCCTCCTCCCCTCCGTCCCGTCTCCGCTGTGAAGCCGTCCACGCCCACGCTAGGTGACCTCGGTTTCGAGGCGATGGTCCTGAGCGGCGATACGCCCTCGGGAGAGATCGAGGCGCTGTTCCGTGAGGACCGCGGGCTCCGGGCCGTGGTGGTTGAGGTCCGCGGAATCCCCGCCCTGCTGACGCGGGACCAGCTGGACCACCAGATGACCGGGCGGCTGGGCTACGGGCGCGCGCTGAACGCCCGCGTGACGGCCGAGGCGCTGGTGCCCTGCACCACCTTCAGCCTGCCGCCGTCCCTGGACCTTCGGGCGGCCGCCGCCGCGCTGCTGGACCGGCCTGAGGAGAGCAGGTACCAGGATGTGCTCGTGATTCCCGCCTCGGGGACCCCGCGCGTGGTGCCCGTCTCGCAGGTCCTGGAGGGCCTTTCGGATGTGTTCCGGCATGCCGCGTTCCATGACCCGCTCACGGGCCTGGCCAACAGGCTGGGACTGGAAGAGTCGGGGCAGGCCCTGCTGGCCGGCTCCGGTTCTGCCCGGACGGCGGCGCTTTACGTGGACCTGGACGATTTCAAGGTCATCAACAACACGTTCGGGCACAGGGCCGGGGACGGTGTGCTCACGGCCTTCGCGGCGAGGCTTAAGGCCTGCACCAGGGTTGCGGACAGGGTGGCCAGGCTGGGCGGGGACGAGTTCGCCGTGCTGCTGGCCGACGTCGATGAAGCCAGTGCCCGCGCCCTCGCGGACCGGATCCTCCGTGTCCTGGATGAGCCGTTCGTCCATGACGGACACCTGCTCCACGTCTCCGCCACCCTGGGGCTGGCCATGGCCGCGGATGTCGGGGCAGGCGATACTGGGGCACGCGATACGGGGGCACGCGACGGCGGGGCAGGTGTCAGGGCCAGCTGGCGGGCGCCCGGGACGCAGCTCGAAGACCTGCTGCGCCAGGCGGATGCGGCGATGCTGCAGGCCAAGCACGAAGGCAAGCGCAGGCTGGGCCGCATCGATCCGTCCCGGCCGGAAAGCCGGTTCGCCCGCCAGGCCCTGATCCGCCGTCGGCTGCCCCACGCCCTCAGCAGCGCAGCGTTCAGCCTCCACTACCAGCCGCTGATGGACATTCCCACCGGCGACTGCCCCGCGGTGGAGGCTCTGCTGCGCTGGCACGACCCTGAACTGGGCGCCGTCTCCCCCACCGAGTTCATCCACGTGGCCGAGCACACCGGCATGATTCACGCCATGGGCCAGTGGGTGATAGACCAAGCCTGCGCGCAGGCCCGGCTATGGGCGGACGCCGGCACGCCGCGGGCCATTTCGGTAAATATTTCGCCGTTGCAGCTGGCCGCCGGAAACCTGGCCACGGTCATCCACAGATCCCTGCAACGGCACGGGGTACCGCCCTCGCTGCTGAACGTCGAGATCACGGAGAGCGCCGCCATCGTGGATCTTTCATCTGCGGCGGCCCAGCTGCGCACGCTGATCGGGGCGGGCATTGGGGTGGCCCTGGACGACTACGGGACGGCGTATTCGTCCCTCTCACTGCTCAGGGAGCTTCCCCTCACCGGGCTGAAGCTGGACAAGTCCTTTATCGACACCATCGATACCGATCCCACCTCGGCTGTCCTCGTGGCCAACGTCATGGCGTCCGCCAGGGCCCTGGGCCTTCGAACCACCGCCGAGGGCGTGGAGCGGGAATCGCAGCTGGCAGTCCTGCGCGAGCTGCGCTGCGACACCGCCCAGGGCTACCTCATCGCTCGGCCGCTGCCTCCGGCTGAGCTCGCTCTGCTCAGCCGGCGGCGAGTGCCCTGATGCCGGCGGCCGTGCCCTCCGCTGCGCCGGCCGCGTCCTCCGCTGCGCCGGTCTTGGCTTCACTGGGCGGGGCCGGGTACAACCGGGAGGGAAGGGCTGCGACGTGGTCCAGGGTGGTGTCCAGGACCCGCGAGATGCTGCACTGCGAGCAGTGGACTGCGACGGCGATCGAGCCGGCCTTCCTGCCGGTAATGCCGGGGAACTCGACCACCAGGTGGAGGTCGGTATCGCAGTTTGCGCACCAGGGGCGCTTTCCGCGCGGCTGGTGCATTTCCCGGGGCACGTAACTGGTGGCGGCGGGAGCGGTCACAGCGTCAGGCCGCGACATGCGAGCTGGCGTCCCTGGGCAAACGGTAGAGTGTGCTGCTGCCATGGTGGCTCTTCTCAACGAGGGTGCAAACAAAAAGGGGGAACGGGATGATGTTTGCGCAGCACCGGCAAGGTGCAGCGCCAGGATCCCGGGATGGCGTGAGCGGCCGTGGCGGCCATGCAAACTCTGATCCCTCTTCTGAAACCATGTTGACACATTCTCTACGCTGTAGACTTTATGCGTAGACTAGATGATAAGCAAGCTGAGGAATCGTCCACCCAGGGACCGCCCGGCGCCCAGCGGAAGGGATTTCTTATGGCCGACAGTGCCGGCAATCAAACAGGTTCCCGGAAGGCGCCCCTCAGCAAAGAGCTTGTGCTCTCAACGGCACTTGCCCTGGTAGACGCTGAAGGCCTGGATGCCCTGACCATGCGGCGCCTGGGGCAGGAGCTGGACCGGGATCCGATGAGCCTGTACCGCTACGCGGCCAACCGCGCGGCCCTGCTGGACGGCGTTTCCGAACTGGTCCTGGACGAGCTGGCGATCTTCCCTGACGATCCGGACTGGCAGGCCCAGCTCCGCAAAATCGCCCACGATCTGCGACTCCTGGCACTGCGGCACCCCAACGTTGTGCCGCTGCTAGTTACCCGCCCGCTCTCCACACCCCTTGGACTGCGGCCGCTGGGAACACTCCGTCCACTGGAGCAGATCCTTGCCCTGCTGATCGAGGCAGGCTTCTCGCCGGCCGCGGCCCTGCACGTCTACCGCGCCTACTACGGCTTCCTGTACGGCCACATCCTGAACGAACTGCAGGAATACATCGTAGACCCGGAGGAAAACGAGGCCATCCTCCGCCTTGGCCTGCACCGCCTGCCCGCGAAAAGCTTTCCGCACCTCCGGGCGCTCGGCCCGGTCCTTGCCGACTACGACGGCGCCGCCGAACTGGACCAGGGTCTCGCCATCCTGCTCTCCGGCCTGGCCGGCCAGCTCTACGCCGGACAAAGGGAAAGCCCCTCCTAGGAGGGGCCTTCAACGTAGTGGTCAATTGTCTTACGGTCTAGGTCAGCGGTGATGCACTCCCCCTTCCCGGACGCCCCCTGGCGCCCATCCGGACTATGACAAGAACTGACTTTAGTAACTGGATTCCGTCAAGTAAAGGGGTTCGGGCCAAGTAAATTACCCAACCCATCCATCCACATTGTCATGCCTGGTCACCGGCGGGCGCGTGGCCGGCTGCCACAAGTTCACGCCCGCGTTCCGAGGAGCGTTCGCCGGTGCGTTCCGCGGCGCGTCCGGGGGAAGAAGGCACGACGGCGGACTCCAGCCTTGCGTTGGCCCAGCGGCGGACGGGCGTTTCCACCAGGCGGTGGGACGCGATGGCCAGCAGCACCGTCAGAGCCGCAGCCAGCGCCACCCGGAGCCACAGCGAGGGAACGAGCGGCATCAGCAGCAGGTAGACCGGCAGGTGCCAGAGGTATATCGCGTAGGACAGGTCCCGGCCCGGCCCGGCAAGCCACGGGTGGCTGAGGACCCGTCCCGCAAACCCGGACGGCTGCAGGACGAGCGATCCGATCAGCACTGCGGACAGCAGGGACAGCACCGTGGGCCCGGCCGTCCAGAAGGCGCTGAACCAGAGGCCGGGGGTGTCCGGTTCCTTCAGCAGGAGCACGGCGGCCAGGAGGGCGGTTCCGGCAAGCGGCCCGGCCCACCGCGCAGCGTTCCGGAGGGATTCGTGGGGCCGGGATCCGGGGGTGACGGTGGTGAAGACGAGGGCCAGGGTGCACCCGATCAGCAGCTCGTCGGCCCGGGTGTCCGGGCCGTTGTAAAGGCGGTTCAGCGGGGCCCCGAGCAGCACCAGGACGAACCGTTCCAGCAGGAACGCCACAGCCAGCCCGGCGGTGATCCAGGCGACTGTCCGGACCTTCCAGAACCGCAGCAGCACCAGCAGGAGCACCGGCCACACCAGGTAGAACTGCTCCTCGACGGCCAGGGTCCAGGCGGGGCCGAGGGTTTCACCGGCGATGGACTCGCCGAACAGGCCGATCCGCGCCAGGTTCATCACGTAGCCGGCGGCAGGGAGGACATAGCCTTCCTGGCCGGCCCACTTGGACGCCCGGAACACCACTCCCACCGTGACGATCACGCCGCACAGCGCCAGCAGCGCCGGCCAGAGCCTGGCCAGCCGCTTGGCGTAGAAGATCCCCAGCCGCAGCCGCCCCGTGGCCAGGTACTCCTTCATGATCAGGAGGGTGATCACAAAGCCGCTGAGGGTGAAAAACACGTCCACGCCGATGGACCCGCCCGGGACCAGTTCGGTGACGGTATGGAAGAAGAAGACCCCCGCCACGGCGATGGTCCGGAGCCCGTCCAGGGCGTGCTTTCGTCCGGAGATGAGCCCGCGGCCGGGCGCGGCCGGGCGTTCCGGAGCTGACATATTTCCACTGCTTGACCTAAAAACCACCCATCCAGCATATATAACGTTTCGGTAACTGCGCTGGGCGGAAGCTGGACGTAAGCTCCACGCACTCAAAGCAACGCGTACGACGGCGGCGCTTGCCGCCGTCGTACGCCTCACCTTTGGCCTGGGCCTGGTCCCAGCAGGTGCAGCCGGAGCCCGCCACCTTATCGGCGGGTGGCGCGTTCTACGATCTCGTGGGCGATTGCGTAGACCTTCCTGTTTGTCTCCTGGCTTTGCTGGCTCATCAGTTCATAGGCCTCGTCTGCGGTGACACCCAGGCGTCCCATCAGGACGCCCTTGGCCTGTTCGATGACGGCCCGGTTAATAGCCGACGCAGCCACGGCCTCGGTTGCGAGCTGGTGGCGGTCGGAATGGATTGACTGGGTGAGGTCAACCACCACGCCCCACACGCCCACAGGCGCGCCACCCTCAAGGATGTAGTCCGCAGAGTAAAGCAGTTTGTGCTGCCGGTCCTTGCGGTCGCGGATGGACACATAGATGGACGACGGGCCGCCGACCGCTGCAACCCGGTCCCAGTAGGCCTGGACAGCGGGCCGGTCTGCAGGCTCGATGTGGGCGAAGGCCATATCCATGGAAGGGACAACGTCGCCGCGTTCGTATCCATAGATGCGGTACAGGCCTTCCGACCAGTGGAAGATGCCCTCTGCGAAGTAGTACTCGACAAGTCCCGTGGGACAGTCCAGAAAGTCATCGTGGGGGATTCTTGCTGACGAAAGTGCGGGGGAATTATTGCTGGATGTCACTGCGGGCCATTCGGTGTGCTCTGTCCTGGCTTCCCCCGGCCCGGAAACTTAAAGGATGAGAACATCCTAAACGAGGGAACACTCCGCCCGGGCAGCCGCAGCATCATCGCAGGTCAGCCGCCCGTGCGTGCCCCACCTGCCTAGCGTGTCAGGGCGAAGGCGGCCACCGCCAGGACAACCAGGACAAAGACCACAAGGACAGCCAGCCGCCTGCTGCCCTTCGCGGGCCCCTGCCCTCTTCTGCGTCCGTGCTTCCGGTTCATTGCATCTGCCATGCGCCGACTCTACGGAGCCCCGTACACAGGCGCCCGCGTATTGCCTACTTGTCCCCTGAGAGTCCACTACTGGCTTCCGCGGGCCGGCACCAAAGCTGGCTGCGGATATCCGCAGACTTCCAATTAGTGGTTTCCCTCGGGGACCCGCGTTCGTATGATTCATCCATGCACGTCCGGCTCAGGAACGTACAGGTGGTAGCCAGTTCTCCTTCCAGCAGGAACGGTGATGATGCTCAAGAAGACCGAAACGCAGGCACTCACGGACGTGGTGGACCGGCTCGCCGCGCACTTCCCCGGCCAGCCGCGCTCCGTGATCGAGGACGTGGTTGCCCATGAACACAGCCTGTTTGATGAGGGCCGCGTCCGGGACTACGTCCCCATCCTGGTTGAACGCGCCGCGAAGCTCCGGCTGGCCCGCCAGCACCGCTTGGTCCCGGCACCGGTAAGGCAGTAACGGCGCAGCGGGGTCCACTGGGTCTGCCGGAACAGCTCAGCAGCCTGCTTCGCCAACTGCTGGTCTCTTGGGGCGGGCACAACGACGGCGGCGCGGGGCCGCCGTCGTTCGGCTGGAGTGAGGGCTCGGGGCTGTTCTACGCGAGCAAGGCGCAGATGTCCGTTACCTCTCCAGTGCCGCTGAACACCCTCTCTTCAGTCCCGTCCTCTTTGAGGGCGAAGGTGAAGTTTCCTTCCAGCAGGAAGAGTCCCGGCCGGTCTGATTTGGACTCCCGTGGATTGGCCACAACATTCAGTCCGGTCACCTTGACCTCGGTGGTGCCGTCAGCCTGCACCTCGGCATGAGTGCTGCCCGTAATGAGGAAGGTTGCTTCTTCCCCGGTCTTGACATTTGTAACGGTTAGTTCCTGACCCGGAGAAGCGATGAAAAAGCGGTCACCGGGAAGATCAACAAATTTGGATTTTCCGGTCACGACCAACTGGACCGGGTACTTACAAAGCTGGTTGGCCTTAAAAGTAACGTCCAGTAGTACATCGTCACTGGGGGGAGCAGCAACGGCGGGCGTGGCGCTGGCGAGAAAGGCAAAAACAGGGCGCACAAAACCATCAGTTTCTTCATCAGAAACTCCATTCAAGAATTGATATGGGCGCGCAGGCAGAAAAGTCGGTATGCATTACGCGCTGGGAACTTGCTAAATACTCGGCGTTGAATGTTCAGCATCGGCGTCGTTACCGCACTAGGTAAATCGGCGGACGGACTGCGGGGTGGGCCGTTCAAGCGCCCGTTCCTCCCGCATCATTTCTCACTTGGCAGTAAGTTCAGCTTCTGTGTCGGCTATTTCGCGATCACTAGATGGGAGGATATTAGTCCTCCATTTTCGCGCCTGGGAAGCACTAACTGTGAAGTAGGGGGCCCGCACAATAAGTGAGGGCACTGCCTCCGAAAGCAGTAACGGCGCAGTAACGCGCGTCTGGTCAACTCGATCCTGTGTTCCCTCGCATGTGAGGACGGGGTTATGGAACAGGGGTGGAGTTCCCTCCGGGTGGCGGGCCTGGCGCTGGACGTTCCCAGCGCGCTGGCCCCCTCGCCTGAACGCGGCATCGAGGGCAGCGCCGCTGTCCTGGAGGGTGCCGGCATGCGCCTGACCGTTGATGCGAGCCTCTTCGCCGATCCCCTCACCCGCTATGCAGCCAAACCCGGCTACGAACACTGGCGGGAACCCGTAGGCAGCAACCTCGCTGACTTTGTCGTGTTCGAGGAAGGCGGCACCCGCACCGTTGCCGCCACCATCCCCGGCCGCGCCACCGCCGTCGTCCATCTGCCCGCCGGCGCCCAACGGGACGTCGCCCTGCAGATCCTGCGAAGCATCAGAACAGATCAAGGAGAATCCAATGCCTGAAGAGCAGTACCGCGGGGCCCCGTACCTGGCCGCCGTCGAAAACACCTCCCCCGGCGAGCGCCATGCCGGCTTCAGCAAAGTGCAGACGTACCTCGAGCGGTTCGGCTATCTGGGCCCAGCCACGCCCCGGGAACTGGGCGTCCTGGACGACCCCACCGAAGGGGCCCTCCGGAGTTTCCAGGAGTTCTTCCACCTGCCGGTCACGGGCGTTTTTGACGACGCCACCCGCGAAGCCATGATGCGGCCACGCTGCGGGCTGCCCGACGTGCGGCCGGGCGAACTCGCCTTCTCCACCACGTGCGCATGGGCGGACAGGACACTGACGTACGCCTTTGACACCGGCACGGCCGACGTCGCCGGCAACGCCGAGTTCGACGCGATCCGGCAAGCCATCCAGACCTGGCAGGCCGTGGGCGGGCTGGCCTTCACCGAGGTGGCCGTGGGCTCCAGCCCGGACATCCGCATCGGGTGGCGGCCGGCCGCGGACCCGGACCATTCCATGGTGGGCGGCGTCCTGGCCCACGCCGACTTCCCGCCGGGCTGCAGCGTCATCACCACCACACTGCCCAAGCCGGTCCACTTCGATGACAGCGAGCACGTGTGGAGCGTCGGCGCCGTGGCCAGCGCCTTCGACATCGAGACGGTGGCACTGCACGAGTTCGGCCACATCGTGGGGCTGGCGCACACCAGCGTGGCGAACGCCGTGATGGCCCCCACCGTGTCCTCCAACTTCACCAAGCGTGCCCTCACCCAGGACGACATCGACGGTTTCCGGGCCCTGTACCCGGCTGCCCCCGCGGCCTGGTCCGGCTGGAACTCGCTGGGCGGCGTCATCACCTCGGACGTGACCGTGGCCAACAACAAGGACGGCCGGATGGAGACCTTCGCCCGGGGAACCGACGGCGCCGTGTGGCACCGCTGGCAGACCACCCCCAGCGGCGACTGGTCCGGCTGGAACTCCCTGGGCGGGGTGATCACCTCCGAGATCGCCGCGGCCAACAACCAGGACGGCCGGCTGGAGATCTTTGCCCGCGGCACGGACAACGCCCTCTGGCACCGCTGGCAGACCGCACCCAACGGCAACTGGGCCGGCTGGAACTCCCTGGGCGGCGGCATCACCGGCCCCGCGGCGGTTGGACGCAACGCGGACGGCCGGCTGGAGATCTTCGCCAGGGGCAACGACGGCGCCGTGTGGCACCGCTGGCAGACCGCGCCGAACGGCAACTGGGCCGGCTGGCGCTCCCTGGGCGGGGTGATCACCTCCGAGATTGCGGTGGGCAGGAACGCGGACGGCCGGCTGGAGATCTTCGCCAGGGGCACGGACAACGCCCTCTGGCACAAATGGCAGACCGCACCCAACGGCAACTGGTCCGACTGGCGCTCCCTGGGCGGCATCCTCACCTCCAACATCACCACCGGCAGCAACGCCGACGGCCGCCTGGAGGTCTTCGTCCGCGGCACAGACAACGCCCTCTGGCACAAATGGCAGACCGCACCCAACAGCGGCTGGTCCGACTGGCGCTCCCTGGGCGGGCTGCTGACGTCGGACATCGCCGCGGGCAGGAACGCGAGCGGCCGCCTGGAGGTCTTCGTCCGGGGCACCGACAACGCGCTCTGGCACAAATGGCAGACCGCACCGAACAGCGGCTGGTCCGACTGGCATTCCCTGGGCGGCATCCTCACGTCCAACATCGCGGTGGGCACCAACGCCGACGGCCGCCTGGAAGTCTTTGTCCGTGGCACGGACAACGCCCTCTGGCACAAGTGGCAGACCAGGCCGTTCCTGACCGAGGAGTCCACAGGGGCGTCCGGCGCCGCTTCCATGACCGGGGAGGGCGGCGGGGACACCGCCGGTGCCCTCGGGCAGACAGTGGAGATGCCGGCCGGCGCCATGGAGGAGAGCGTCACCCATAACGGCCATCAGCAGCCCGCCGCCGCTTCCATGCCGGACGGGAGCATGGACGGCGGTTCACAGGACGGTGACGCCAAGAAGTCCGCGGGCAGCAGCGGCACCTCCGTCAAGGAGCAGGAGAAGATGCCGGCGGGAAGCATGGGCGCCTGACCACCTCCAGGACTGAAGCGTACGACGGCGGCGCGCGGCCGCCGTCGTGCGCTCACCAGGGAATTACCCGTCGAACCGGGCGCTGGTGCTGCCGTGCGGCACCACCACGTGCACGGCGTTGCGCTCGATGGTGAAGTCGGCGGGCGTGGCGGTGGCGATCTCGCCGTCGAGGTTCACCGGCATGGGCGGCTCGGTGACCAGCCGGACGCGCTGGCAGGTCAGGTGGTACACGCCGTCGCGCTCCACAAAGCTGCCGTTCTTGAGCATCCGGGCGATCCTGATGTGCTCCCGGAGCGGCGCCCCGGGGATGGCGTAGACATCCAGCAGGTGGTCGTCGATGCCGGCCGTGGGTGAGACCGCGTTGCCGCCGCCGTAGTGCCGGCCGTTGCCAACCGCCACCTGCAGCAGGTTGTCCAGTTCCAGCGTTTCGTGGTCCCCGTCCGGGAACTCGAGGCGGGCACGGAACGGCTGGTGCCGGGCATAGGCGCGGACGGCGGCAACGGCGTAGGCCACGGGCCCGAGGTACCGCTTCAGGCGGGGGCTGAGGGTTTCGGTGACACCCACCGAGAGGCCCACGGACGCAACATTCAGGAAGGGTTGGCCGTTCACGCGCCCCATGTCGATGTCCACCACCTTCCCGCTGGCCAGGGCAGCGCACGCTCCGGGCAGATCGGCCGGGATTTCGAGGGTGCGGGCAAGGTCGTTCGCCGTCCCCAGCGGAAGGACCCCCAGCACGATTTGTGTCCCGGCGAGCCGGCCGGCGGCGAAGGACACCGTCCCGTCACCGCCGCCAACAACCACAAGGTCGTGCCCCTCGGCAACCACCCGGTCCAGGGTCCCGGCCAGCTCGGCGCCGGACAGGATCTGGTGGACGGCGGAGATGGGCAGGCCCGCACTCCGCAGGGTGTCCACTGCCAGCGCCGGCCCCGCCGCTCCCAGGCGCGCCCCGGCGTTGATCACCACGGCAGCGGACTTCGCCTCTTGGGCAAGCATCATGGGGAACATCCTAGGCCGGGCGGGCTGGGAACTCCCTGAGTACGCCCCCTCAGCACGTGCAGGGCGGAAGGTGCGCCCTGCGAGAGGGAAGGCGTACGACGGCGGCGCGCGGCCGCCGTCGTACTGGTCACCTGTGGTGCCGCGCGATTGTGGTGCCGAACAGTCAGGAACGGTTGGTGTAGACGTCGGTGCTGAAGCGGTTCAGCCCCGGGGCGGCGGCGTAGCCGAGGTGGGGCAGGCCGAAGATGTCCTCGATGCTTCCCAGCAGGCTGTAGTGGTTGTAGGCCCGCTGTGATGTTGTGCCGCCTTTGACCTGCGGGGACAGGACCAGCGCACCCACGCGGCCGCCGCCGGCCCCTCCGGGCAGCGAGGACGCGGCGCTTTCCTTTCCTTTGGCTTCGTCGAACGTGATGACCAGGACCCCGTCCTTCTTGAACGCCGCGGAGGCCAGGATGTCCGGGACGTGCTTCTTCAGCCATGCATCGGCCCTGGGCAGGCCGCCCTTTGACCCGTCGCGGCAGGGATCGTCGTGGCCGTCGTTGCACAGGTTGGGGCTGATGTAGGACAGGTTGGGCGTGGTGTCCAGGGAGGTGAGGTCAGCGTCCAGGTTGCTGAAATCCACCACGTTCTCCCGGCATTCGGGCGAGGACGTGATGGCTGTGAAGTACACGAACGGATTGTGCCGGGTGGCGTACTGGGTCTCGGCGCTGGCGTTCTGGTTGGGATCCTTCGCGCCGATTTCCGGGTGCCGGCACGGTGTTCCCATGTCCTCCATGTAGCCCTTCCAGGACTTCCCTGCCGCGCTGAGCTGGCCAGCCAGGGTGGGCACCGAATCCGGGTAGACGCAGCCGCTGCCCTGCACCTGGCCCGGGCTGGCCGTCCCGGTGACGGTGAACGCCTCGTAGTTGTGGCAGTCTCTGCTGGTCACCGGGTTGGGGCCCTGCCCGGAGAGCTGCGCGATGTAGTTGGGCAGCGATGCGTGGCCGATTGCGTAGTACTCCGTCAGCAGCACCCCCTGGGCCCGCAGGGTCTTGGAGAGGTACGGCGCCGGCGAGTCCGGGCCCCACACCTTGTCGTAGGACTTGTTCTCGAGGTTGATCACAAACACGTGGCCCAGTGTTCCGTCCGCGAACTTACCGTCCGCGATCCCGGAGGCCGGTGGGCCGGGTGCCGGGCCTGGAGCGGCCTGGCAGGCTGCAAGGAGAACCGCCGTGATGCAGGCAAGCGCGATCGAACCGCGCCGGCGCCCGAATGCGGGCCCGATTGCGGTCCCGCCTCGGCGCCCGCTTGTGCGGGACGGTTTGCGGGACCGTTTGCGGGGATTGTCAGCCGCCATCAATTCCTGCCTCCCGGGAGGACGGCCGCAGTACCGCCCACCTGGGGTTATCCTGCCACTCCGGCGCCGCCAAAAGATGGGCCCAAAGCCCCGCTCCGCCTACCGAGTCAGGGCGAACGCGGCGATGGCCAGGCCAACCGCCAGGACAACGTTGACGATCACGTACGGCTGGACGCCGCGTTTGGGTTCTTTCGCCATCCTGCGGCGGCCGTGCTTGCGGTTGATAACTTCTGCCATGCATCGAACCTAGGCAGCAGCAGGAGCTGGGGGCCCGAGTAATCGCTACTCGTTTTACTAATCCACACCACTGGGGCGCCGGCTACACGCCCAATTCAGCGCAGCAGCATTCATTGCTTCCAGGTGGCCAGATTCCTATGGTGTTCCCATGGCCTTCAATCAAGTTCAGAGCGATTACGATCAGCTCCAGGGGCTCCTGTCCGGGGGTGGTGACCTCAAGAGTTTCCTGTACGGCCTGACACGCCTCGCGTCCGGGGTGATGACGGAAGCGGCGGGCGCAAGCGTTGAGTGTGCGGTCACCTTGCTCAGGCAGAAACGCCCGGTCACCATCGCAGGCAGCAGCGAGCTTGCCGTTCGTCTGGACGAGATTGAGCAGGCTGTTGGCGGCGGGCCGTGTACTGAGGCTTTGCGGATCGGCAGGCCGGTGCTACTGGCGGACGTCTCCGCCGACTCCCGCTGGCCCACGTACCGCAAGGCGCTGGCTGCGGCCGGATGCGGCAGCTGCCTGGGTGTTCCGCTGGATCCCGGAGAAAACGCGGCGGCGGCACTGAACTTCTTTGCCTCCCCCGCCGGCCCCATCACCGAACAGATGGTCCCCCGGGCCACAGCCTTCGCTGAGTCAGCAGGCCACGCGATGGCTCTGGCAGTCAGAATGGCGGCCAAGGACGAACTCACCAATGACCTGCGGGCAGCCATGGAAAAACGGACCGTCATTGACCTGGCCGCGGGCATCATCATGGGACAAAACCGGTGCACACAGGATGAGGCCATGAAGATCCTGATGGCGGTGTCCAGCAACCGAAACCAGAAACTGGCTGCGGTGGCCGAGGAAGTGGTGGCAGGCGTCTCAGGGAGCCGCAACGTGCGCACGCACTTCGATGATTGAGCGCACGTCCCCGGCGCTCCCCCGGCTACTGCTCCCGGCGGGTCTCCTGCAGCCGCTTGATGAACCAGCGGGACTGTTCCGGCCCGTACGGCAGGACGGGGATGGCCTTGGTGGCATCGTCCGGGGTGTCCCGGATGGACTGGCGTGCCTGGCGGACCGCGGTGCTCAGTGTGTTCGCCATAGTTTTGACGAACTCGTCGCTGCAGGGCTTGCCGTGTCCGGGGATCAGGAACTCGTAGCGGTGGCGCAGCGCTGAGATGTGCCGGAGCGCATCCGCCCACTCCTCAGGGTAGGAGTCCTCGAAGGACGGGTGCGCGCCCTGCTCCACGAGATCGCCCACGAACAGCGTGGTGGGGGTGCCCACCACCAGGTCGCCGTCCGTGTGGCCGCGGCCCAGGTAGAACAGGGTGGCGGTCATCCCGCCCAGGTCCACCAGCACCGGCTGGTCCTTGACGATGGCGTTCGGGACCACGAGTTCCACGTTCTGGCCTTCGCCCACGGACATTTCCGGTTCCAGCGTCCCCACGAAACGGCGCTGCAGGTCCCCGCGCTCCTCGATTTCGGTGGCGCAGTTCTGGTGCGCCCAGAACTCCGTGACGCCGGCTTCGGCGAACACCGCGTTGCCGAAGAAGTGGTCGTAATGGGCGTGGGTGTTCACGACGACGAGCGGCAGCTGGGTCTTTTCCCGCACGGCGTCCAGGATCTCCCGCCCCTGCCGGGGCCCGCAGCCGGTATCGATCACCATGGCCCGCTCGGACCCCACCACCAGCCCGGTGTTGAGCAGCGATCCTTCGGTGACCAGAACATAGTTGTCAGCGCCGACTTCGAGCCATTCCTGCATTGTTTCTCCGTACCTCCGGCAAAAGCAGTGTTCGTTTAGTGGTCGATTGTACCCAGCACTGCTTGGAGTTCCCGGGAGGCCGGGCAAGGACATCGGCGGCGCGCGGCCGCCGTCGTCTTCTCACCTCCTGCTCCCCCGGCGTGAGTTTTTGTCCAGATATGCAGGCTTTTTGTGGTTGTAAGCCTGCATATCTGGACAAAAACTCCTCGCTATAGGGCTCTGCAGGATCCCTTCTCAGGCTCGACACGCACGAGTAGGATTTAGTCCTACTCACACCACTGGAGCGACCATGCGCACAACACGGCAACTCAGCATCACCCTTCCCAACGAGATGGCGGACGCCCTGCGCCAGCGCGTTACTTCGGGCGCGTATGCAAGTGAGAGCGAAGTTGTCCGAGATGGCTTGCGCACGTTGTTCGCGCGTGACCAGGTGCTGGAGTCGTGGCTTCGCGAGGAGGTTATCGGTGCTTATGACGCCCTTGCGGCCGATCCCTCCGCTGTGGTGAGCGCCGACGAAGTACGTGCGCGGCTTTCGGCGAAGCATAACAAGCAGCAGTGAATCACTACCGGCTTGTAGTCCGGCAGGAAGCACTGCAACAGCTTGAGGAGCTTTACGATTTCATCGCCGATGCCGGGTCTCCCGCCACCGCGGCAGGCTTCACTGAATCGATAGTCGCCTTCTGTGAAGGTCTTGACCGTGGCGATCGGCGAAATCTTCTACGGTGGCCGCGATCACGAGCAGCTGCTTAGCGACCCTATATTGGATCGTTGACGTCAGGCCGTCACCTGGGGGCGGTGGACGGGGCGCTGCAGGGCTCCCGGCGGCGGCCAGGCAGCGAAGGACAGCGTACGACGGCGGCGCGCGGCCGCCGTCGTACTGGTCACCTCCTGCTCCCCGGGGGTGAGTTTTTGTCCAGATATGCCGACTTTTAGTGGTTGTAAGCCTGCATATCTGGACAAAAACTCCTCGTGGGGACTGGAGTTGGGGGTCAGGTTACGGGGGCTGCGATGGAATCGCGGCTGACCAGCGGGCAGTCCAGGATGGTCGGGCTGAGCGCCATCCTGGAAAGCTCGTTCTTGCCTTCGATGGCGTCGATGAGCTGCTCTGTTGCCCAGGCGCCCATCTCGTAGTGCGGAAGGGCCACGGTGGTCAGGCCCGGATGGAGGTTGGCGGCGATGAGCTGCTGGTCATCGAACCCCACAATGGAAAGGTCATTCGGGATGGCCAGCCCCAGTTCAGCGGCCGCACGGTAGGCACCCATGGCCATCCGGTCGTTGTAGCAGAACAGGGCTGTGGGCCTGTCGCTGCGGCCGAGCATCCGGCGGGCCGCCTCATAGCCGCCGTGCACCTCGGACGGCGCAGACTCTACCGGCGCGCTGCCGCCGTCGAGCCCTGCCCCGTCCAGGGTCCTCCTGAAGCCCTGGAGGCGCAGGCGGGTTGCTGGGACATCGTCGGTGTTGTTCAGGAAGCCGATCCGGCTGTGGCCCGCATCCAGCAGGGCAGTTACGGCCGTCCGGGCACCGCCTTCCTCGTCCGGGATTACCGCACAGATATTTTCGCTGGCAGACACGGAGTCCACCAGGACTGATGGAACGCTGTCCAGGTTTGGGGGCAGCTCCACGGTGCGGTGATACATGGTGGCATAGAGGATGCCGTCCACCCTGCGCTCGAGCAGCGCCTCGACGTCCGCCGTCCTGGACTCCAGGCTGGCGGACGCGGAGGTGTTGAGGATCATGAGGTTGTAGCCGCGCCGTTTGGCAGCCTCATCGGCGCCTAGGATGATCCGGCCGGCGTGTGGTGTGGTGGCAATATCCTCGCTCAGCAGCCCCAGCATGCCCGTCCGCTGGGTCCGCAGCGCCTGGGCCAGCCGGTTGGGTTCGTAGCCGAGCTCTTCAGCGGCCGCCCTGACCTTGTCCTTGGTTTCAGGACTGACGCGGGCATAACTGACGTTGTTGAGGACGTGGGAGACAGTAGTCACGGACACCCCGGCCGCATGTGCCACGTCCTTGATGCCGATGTTCTTGTTGCTCATCTGTCTCCCACGTCCTCATGGTCGGTGATGGCAGCTTGCGTTCCGTGCCGCAAGTGCAGCTGCCATTAGAAACCTACCGTGGGTGTGGGCCTGAGGGCATTTACTGCTCTGTCTGCCACAACCTGGGCATCGCTTCCCGTATCAAGGATGGTGTTCCGGGCTGACCCTGGATCGACCATCACAGCGGTAACGGCGAGCCCCTCCGAAGCCGCTGTGGTCAGCAGGGCGTCCACCTGGGCTTCGAAGCAGGAATCACTTGACGTGGAATCCACGTCCAGCGCCACCACGTGGTTGTTGGAGACGAAGTTGCCGGTACCCGCCTTCAACCGGATGATGACAGGCTTCGCACCCGCCGGACGGATGCTCTGCGAGTCGATGATCTGCGAGAAATGGTTGCCCACCACTGAGTTGTTGTTGCCGCTGACGCTGAGGAGTCCGGTGAGGTCATCCAGCCCGTTATCCACTCCCAGGAAGGGCGTCCAGGGCTCGTGGTCCCGCAGGAAGTGGTTGGTGGCCACCAGGTTTTCCGAGCTGTTGCCCTCAAGAACCACCATCCCCGGGTAGAACGAATGCAGGCGGTTGTTGGTGATGCTTGATCGCGTGACGCCGTCGAAATGGACGCTGCTCGCCCCGCGGGGGAAGACGTTGTTCGCGGTGATCAGCAGCCCGCCGTGGTTCTCGGCATAGATAGAGTGGCCCTTGAAGCCTGCGCCGATCAGGTTGTCGGTGATCTTTGAAGCCTGTCCCCACCCGCGCAGCTCTATGCAGCTTCCGCATTCGGCGATGAAGTTGTCGTGGATGGACAGCGCGTCCGCGTTGTGGATGGTGAGGGCGTTCTCCAGGTAGATGAACCCCATGCCGTTCACGCGGAAGGAGTCGTTGGCGCTTGCCACGTAGATGCCGGTTTTGCCGTTGACGTAGGTGTTCTCCGCAGGCAGTCCTGAGCCGTCCGGCATGAAGTGCAGCCCGTCGATGCAGAAGTTGGCGAACTCCACCGAACTGATCCGGGGGCTCCCGCTCCGCTCAACGTAGAACGCGGCTCCCCCGGATTCCTCCCCGTCCCCGCCGGCGGGAAGGTCAACAATAATGCGGCTCCCGCCGGGCCACAGCTCATGGAGATCAGGCCATTCGTGTTCGGGAACATTGAACCGGATGCTCGATGACGTGAAGCCGTGCCCCGAGCCCTGGATCCGAAGGAAGCTGATGTCGATGACCACCTGCGTGCGGAGGTGGTAGTCCCCCGGCGGAAGGTAGATCACCGCGCCGGGCTTTCCGCCGTCGTCCACATCGGTGGCGGACTGCCGGTCCTTGATGTCGGCGATGATGCTGTTGATGACTTCGCCAACATCCTTGGACGGGTTGCCGACGGGCCACGCCGTGACGTCGTAGTAGTTATTGCTTGACATGCTTCTGCTGGGCCTTCCCCTGAGTGGGCTTAATTAAGTGTCGTGACGGTGAGCGTCCGGATGGTTGCCTGCCCGCCGTTGACGGTCAGCCGGTTCTCCCTATGTCCTTCTTCAGGAAAAACAAGGTCGGTCAGGACCACCTTGCCGCCCTGCGCGAACACCTCCACCGAGCAATGGTCGACGACGATCTGCAGCTTGAGTGCGCCGTCCTCGAGGACCAGCGGGGCTGCTTCCACGGAGGGAAACTTCTCGTGGAAGCCCGTGTTGCCCGACATCCGGCGGTCCAAAACCAGCTGATTGGTCGCTGCGTGATAGGTCAGCAGGGTCCCCGCGCTTTGCTCACTATCCCCGAACAGGTGGAAAGCCACGTGGCTGGCGCTTCCGGGCAGGATCTCCGCCTCGATGATATGGGCACTGCCGGGTACCGCATCAGGCAGCCGGAAGACTGAATCCCCCAGTTCAAAGGGGCCTGCGTCCATGTGCCCGTTGGCCGCGTGGACAGCTTCTTCCGCGGGGGCAGGGGGAAGGACCGGTTGCTGGATCAGGCGGGCGGAGCCGCTGGCTTCTGTGAGGCGCAGTTCGCGGGCAAGGGTCATTGAGGACCGCCACGGGGCGGTGGGCAGCTGGTTGGCGTAGTCCCAGTTGTTCATCCAGCCGATGATGATGCGGCGGCCGTCGGGGGCGTTGCTGAAGGACACCGAGGCGTAGCAGTCGCGTCCCCAGTCCAGCCACAGGCATTGCTGCAGCGCCGCAGCGGCTGCGGCGGAATCGTCCAGGGCGCTGACCCCCGCCGGCGCCGCAAGTGAGCCGGCGTCCGGGACGAAGCGGACGCCGTCGAACGTCCCCACAAAGTACTGGCCCCCGGAACCTCCGGCCACGGCCCCCGGGTTGACGTTGACGATCAGCACCCACCTAACGTTGTCCGGGTCCCCGTCCACCATCAGGGGAAAGAGGTCCGGGCACTCCCATTCGCCCTGGTCCGCGTTGGCCGGGCCGAAGTCGCTGAGGAAGTCCCAGGACTTGAGGTCATCGGACCGGTAGAGGACCACCTTTTGGTGCTGCGCTTCGACGGCGACCATGATCCAGCAGGCGCCCTGGTCCCCCTGGTAGCGGAAGACTTTTGGATCGCGGAAGTGCGCGGAGTTCCTGCTGAGGACGGGGTTCCCCTCGTACTTCCGCCAGGTCATTCCGGCGTCCGTGCTGTAGGCCAGGGACTGGGCCTGGGTCCCGTAGTGTTCGGACGCCGGCTTGTAGGCGCTGGTGTAGACGGCTACCAGTGCAGGTGCGTCCGCAGTGCCGAAACCGGAGGTGTTGCCGTGGTCCACCACCACGCTGCCCGAGAAGATGTCCTCCTTCTCGTCGCAGGCAATGGCAACAGGGTGCTCCGTCCAGTGCAGCAGGTCGCGGGAGGTGGCGTGGCCCCAGGACATGTTGCCCCAGACGCTGCCGAACGGGTTGTTCTGGAAGAAGAGGTGGTACAGGCCGCCGTAGTACACCAGGCCGTTGGGATCGTTGAGCCAGGTATCCCTTGCAGTGAAGTGGATGGCTGGCCGGAACCTGGAGGTTGCGTGCCGGGTTGTTTCCGGGATTGCGGCGTCAAGGCAGCTGGACATGAATGGCGTTCCTCTTGGGAGTGGAAGGGACTGGCGGTCAGCGCCGGGGAGCTGCGATGGAATCGCGGCGCACCAGGGGGCAGCCCAGGATGGTCGGGTGAAGTGCCATGAGGGCAAGATCGGTCTTTCCCTCGACGGCGTCAATCAGGTGCTCGGTGGCCCAGGCACCCATCTCGTAGTGGGGCAGGGCAACGGTGGTGAGGCCCGGGTTCATGTTGGCGGCAATCAGTTCCTGGTCATCGAAGCCCACCACGGAGAGGTCGCCCGGGATGCTGAGCCCCAGCTCCGCAGCGGCACGGTACGCTCCCATGGCCATCCGGTCGTTGTAGCAGAACAATGCCGTCGGCATATCGGCACGGTCCCTGGGTGACAGGATCCGCAGGGCCGCCGCGTAGCCGCCGTCCACCTCGGAGACCTCTGACTCCACAGGTGCCGCGTCGCCGTCGAGCCCTGCTTCCGTCAGCGCCGCCCGGAAGGCCTGGAGCCGCTGGCGGGTTGCGGGGACGTCATCGGTGTTGTTGAGGAAGCCCACCCGGGTGTGGCCGGCGTCGAGGAGCGCGCCAACGGCCGCCCGCGCTCCGCCTTCCTCGTCCGGGATCACAGCTGTGATCCTTCCCCCGGTGGCCACCGAGTCCACCAGGACCGAGGGCACGCTGCCGAGGTTGGCCGGCAGCTCCACGTTGCGGTGGTACATGGTGGCGTAGAGGATGCCGTCCACCCGGCGTTCCAGGAGGGCCTCGATGTCTGCCTGCCGGGATTCCAGGCTGGCCGAGCCGGAGGTGTTGATGATCATGAGGTTGTAGCCGCGGGCTTTGGCGGCCTCGTCAGCACCGAGGATGATCCGGCCTGCGTGGGGCGTGGTGGCGATGTCCTCGCTCACCAGCCCCAGCATCCCGGTCCGCTGCGTACGCAAGGCCTGGGCCAGACGGTTGGGGCCATAACCCAGCTCCTCGGCAGCGGACCGGACCTTGTCCCGGGTTTCGGGACTGACTCGGGCGTAGGCAACCTCATTCAGGACGTGGGACACAGTTGTTACTGAGACGCCCGCGGCCACAGCCACGTCCTTGATGCCGATGTTCCTGTTGCTCATCTTCTTCGTTCTGTTGTTGGTGGTTCAGCCCTTGACCGCGCCGAGCGTCATGCCGGCCACGATCTTGCGCTGCAGGAGCAGGGTAAGAAGGATGACCGGGATGGAGTACACGGCTGCCAGTGCCGTCATCGATCCCCAGTCCAGGCCGAACTGCGTCTGGAAGTTGGCGATCACCACGGGCGTTGTCTGGGAGCGGATGGCCGTCATCAGGAGCGCGAAGAGGAATTCGTTCCACGAGGCCAGGAAGGCGAAGATCGCGGTGACCGCGATGCCGCCGGACACCACCGGGATCACCACCCGCCACAGGGCCCCCAGCCTGCTGCAGCCATCCACGGTGGCGGCTTCCTCCAGGTCCTTGGGCACCGCCTCGAAGAAGCTGGCCATCAGCCAGATGGAGAGCGGCAGCGAGATGGTGGTGTGGGCAATGGACAGCGCGATCGGAGTATCGGACAGCCCCATGGATGCCATCATCGAAGCCAGCGGAATGCCGATCGCCACCGGGGGCACCATGCGGGTCACCAGGGCGGCCATGATGAAGATCCTGCCGCTGAGGGTTTTGTACCGGGTGATGCCGTAAGCCGCCGGTACCGCCAGCACCAGCGAAAGCAGGGTGCTGATGATGGCCGTCTGGATGCTGTTGATGAAGGAGGCCAGGACCCCGTTGCGGCCCAGCGCGTTGGTGTAATTCTCCAGCGTCCATTCCCGGGGAAGGATGGTGGGCGGCACGGCGATGGTGTCGATCGGCGTCTTGAAGGACGTAAACAGCAGGTACAGGAACGGGAAACCGTAGAGCACCATCGCCGCGGCGAGGAGGATCCACAGCAGGGTCCGGGTGCCGCGCCGGCCTGCTTCCAGGCCTTCCCGGTTCACGCCGCGGCGCCTACGGGGACGGACGACGGCGGGAGGTGCGGAAGGTGCCGCGGCCGCCGTAGCGGAGGCCCCGGCGTCGTGCGTTGTTTTTTCTGCGACGCGCATCAGGTGTCCTTTCCTGGCCGCCAGATGGTGGCCACCGCGAAGAATGCGACGGCGAGCATGGCCAGCAGGTAGATGGTGCCCATGGCGCTTGCCAGGCCGGGATCGCCGAAGCGGATCATGGTGCGGTAGATCAGCAGGCTCATGGTTTCCGAGGCGGACTGTGGGCCGCCATTGGTTTGGATCAGGATGGTGTCGAAGGCCCTTGCCGCGTCGATTCCGCGGACCACCAGGGCCACGGCGATGACGGGGCGGAGCAGCGGGAGGATGATGCGGAACAGCATGGCCGGGGCGCGTGCACCGTCAAGCCGCGCCGCCTCGATCAGGTCCCCCGGGATGTTCTGCAGCCCCGCGAAGAGGACCAAACACATAAAGGAGGTGGTCAGCCAGATGTCCGGGATGGCGACGGAGTACAGCACGATGTTCGGGTCCGAAAGCCAGCCGATCTGGTTGGGGTTGGACAGGATGCCGGCCTGGTGCAGGAGGGTCCCGATGAGGCCGAAGTTGTCGATCATCAGGAACTTCCACAACAGGCCTGCCACGATCGGGGCGATCATCAGGGGGTACATGAATACGGTCCGCCAGATCTGGGAACTGCGGCCCAGCATGGTGAACAGCAGGGCCATGCCCAGGCCAAGCGCGAACTCGAGGGTGACCACAACCAGGGTGTAGGCCAGGGTCCGCCACCCGGCGCCGGTGAAGGCCTCGGAGGCGAAGGCCCGGAAGTAGTTGTCCAGGCCCACGAAGTCGCGGGGACCGCCGGCGATCGGGGAGATTTTGAAGAAGCTGTCCGCCACCAGGCGGAACAGCGGGAAGGCCACGAATACTGCCAGGAACAGCGCCGCTGGGGTCATCAGGAACAATGCGAAGCGGCGATCGGAAATGCGCACGGTTTTCTCTTCCGCTGGTTGGGGCCGCGGCCGGCACCGGTGATCCAGGTGCCGGCCGCGGGGGTCTTACTTGAGGAGGTCCTCGATCTGCTTCTGGGCCTCAGCGAGCAGCGTTGCGGAGTCACCGCCGGCCACGGCCTTCTGCAGCATGGGGACCAGGACGGTGTCCACGATCTGCTGCCACTTCTCCGTGGCCGGGCGGGTGGCGGTGGCCTCACCGTTGAGGGTTTCGATCAGCGGACCGAAGCTTTCGTAGCCTTCCTTGTCCTGGTACTCCTCAAAGGCGGAGATCCGCGAGGCCAGGCCCAGGCTGGATTCGATGCCCATACTGTTGTGGTCATAGGCGCACTGGACGAACTTCTTGGCGGCCTCTGTGTTCTTGGTGGCCTTGGGAACCGTGAGGTACCAGGGACCGGGGACGCCGCCGACGCCGGCGGAACCGGCGATCATGGGGGCGGTGCCCACCTTGCCGGCAACTGGTGAATCCTTGGGGATCTGCCGGTAGGCGTGGGCCCAGAAACGGGTCATGGCGGTCTGGCCCTGATTGAACAGGTTCTGCGCGGCAGCCCAGTCCACCTGCGCGGCGCCGGCGGGCGCGGACTTGGTGAGGCTGACGTAGAAGTCCAGCGCTTCCTTGTGGGCGGCGTTGTCGATGACAACCTTGTTGTTCTCGTCCAGGATCATCGGTCCGCCGGCCTGCAGGACGTGGGCCAGCCATTCGGTTTCCACGCCGCCCTTGACGTCGGTGCCGTACATGCCGTCCTTGGTGAAGAACTCGGAGATGTCCTGGTACTGCTTCCAAGTAGTGGGGGCAGCAAGTTCATAGCCGTACTTGGCCTGGAAATCGGCCTTGTTCTTGGCGTCCTCGAAGAGGTCTTTGCGGTAGAGGATGATCTCGGCGTTGGTCCACGCTGGCAGGCCGATGAAGTGCCCGTCAACGTTCGCTTCCTTGACGAGGGAGGGGAAGATGTCCTTCTTGGCCTCGTCGGTGAAAATTTCGTCGATGGGCTGGAGGGCGTCCTTGAAGCTGGGGAGCCAGACGGAATCCAGTGCTGCGACGTCAAAGGAGACGGCGCCGGAGGAGAACTCGCTGGAGAGCCGGTTGAACATGCCGTCGTAGGGCAGTTCCACGAAGTTGACGCCAACGCCGGCGTCCTTCTTGCACTGTTCGGCAACGCCGGTGAGCTCGGCGTGGCCGCCGGCTTCCACCAGGACGTTGACTGTGTTGGTGCCGGCTGTTCCTGATGTGCTGCTGGCGGGGCCCCCGGCGCCGCACGCGGAGGCGGCCAGTGCGACGGCGGTGCAGATGCCGCCGATGGCGAGCCTGCTGATGTATTTACGAGTGGACATCGCTGTCGACTCACTTTCTCTCGAACGGAAAGGATGAGAATGATCAGGGTGAAAAATCGTTTTGCCAAAACGACTTGGCACTTACGTTAGGGCCGCTGTCATGCACGTGTCAAGCATCACTTTGAAGAGTTTTTTCTATTGACGGTTTATGTATACCGGCCTTAGCGTGAGGCCTGATTCCTATTGACGAATCGTTTTGGCAACTTTGGCAAAGTACTGGCCTGCTGCGATGGCCGGCCGCCCTCAGCCGTGCGGCTCGCATTGCGGATGAGCCTAGTCCGCGCGCACAGCACATTTGACGCACAAAAAGGCTGGCGCGGCCCATATTTGGGGTGCGCCAGCCTTTTTGGGAATCGGCAAAACTTAATCGCGTCGAATAACAACGGAAGGCACGACGGCGGCACGCGGCCGCCGTCGTACGCGTTTCCTCACTCTCCCCCAGGTGAGTTTTTGTCCAGATATGAAGACTTCTTAAGCCAGCAACCCTCCGTTTCTGGACAAAAACTCCAGACGAGGGGCGACGCGCATGCGCCTTCGACGCGCAAAGAGGATGGCGCGGCCCATATCCGGGTAGCGCCACCGTCTCTGCGCGTCGGTAAAACGTATGCGCGTCGAAAACGGGTGATAGAGGGTTCCAGGTAGACCCACATCAAGTGATAGAGGGTTTCCGGAAAACCGACATCAAAGGAGAGAGCGTGTCCGTAAAACCGGGATTAAGTGATAGAGGGTTTGGGAATTATCGGTAATAAGTGAGAGAGCGTCGGTTGAGGTGGGGTGGGTGGGGTGGGGATGGGGGGTTTGGGTTAGAGGTCGACTAGGAGGGCTTTTGGGTTTTCTATTGCGTCGGCTACGAAGCGGAGGAAGCCCGCTGCGGTGCCTCCGTCGCAGACGCGGTGGTCGAAGGTCAGGGTCAGCTCGGTGACCTTGCGGACGGCCAGCTCTCCGTTGACCACCCACGGCTTGTCGATGATCCGGCCCACGCCCAGGATGGCCACCTCCGGGTGGTTGATGATCGCCGCGGAGCCGTCCACGCCGAACACCCCGTAGTTGTTGAGCGTGAACGTGCCGCTGCCCAGTTCCGTAGGGGTCGCCTTGCCCTGGCGTGCGACGTCGGTGAGCCGGCGGATCTCGGCGTCCAGTTCGCGGGCGGTCAGCTTTTCTGCGGCGCGGACGGACGGGACCACGAGGCCGCGGTCGGTCTGGGCGGCGATCCCGAGGTTGATGCCGTCGAACGAGACGATCTCCTGCGAGCCGTCCTCCGCGGTTTCGATGCGCGTGTTCAGCTCCGGGTATTTTTTTAGCCCGGCTGTGACAAATCGTGCGATGAACGCGAGCAGGCCCGGCACCTGGGCGCCGCCGGACTTGAGTTCCCCACGCAGTTCCATCAGCCCGGTGGCGTCCACATCCACCCAGACCGTTGCCTCCGGTATTTCGGAGCGGCTGCGGGCCATGGTGGTGGCAACAACCTTCCGCACGCCCTTGACCGGGGTCCGGGCGGAGATCGGCAATCCCGTCCGGGCGTCGATGCCCTGGGCTTCAGACGGACGGGGTTCGGCCGGTTCAGCCACAGGGGCCGGCGCAGCCACAGGACGGGGCTCAGCTATTGTCCGGGCCTCCACCTGCGGGGTGCTGATGGCGGCTTCCACGTCGCGGCGCATGATCAGGCCGCCCTCGCCGGAGCCGGGGAGTTCGCCGAGGTCCACGCCGTGCTCCCGGGCCATGCGCCGGACCAGCGGAGAGATCACCGCGCCGAGCCGCCCGGGGACCCTGGTGCGCAGGAGCGAAAGGTCCACGTCGGCATCCGCTGCAGTGCCGACGTCGGCCGCCCCATCCTCCAGCGGAAGGGTGCTGACGGACCCGGAGCCGGAGGCTGCAGGAGACTTCCGCGCCCGGGTGCGCCGAGCAACGCCGTGGCCGCCCGGAGTGCCGTACCCGATCAGGACGTTGCCGGACCCGGCCTTCTCTTCTTCGCGGTAGGCCTCCGCTTCGGCCTGGGCAGGGGTGCCGGCGGGCTCATCTAAGGCGTCGCCCAGTTCGGTCTCGGCAGGCTCCGTCTCCGGCTCGGCAGGGGCGGCAGCATCCGCGGCAGGCCCACCAACAGAAACAGGCGTCACCGAAATCAGCGGCTTCCCCACATCCAGGGTCTCGCCCGGCTGCCCGTGCAGCTCGGCCACGATCCCGGCGTAGGGAGAAGGCACCTCCACGGTGGACTTGGCGGTCTCCACCTCGGCGATGGGCTGGTCCACGGAGATCGTGTCGCCCACGGCAACGTGCCAGGACACCAGTTCGGCTTCGGTGAGGCCCTCGCCCAGGTCCGGCAACAAAAACACGCGTGTTTCACTCATGGTCAGTTCTCCCACTGAAGGTCGTCAACGGCGTCGAGGATGCGGTCCACGCCGGGCAGGTAGTACTTCTCAAGCTTGGGCGCCGGGTAGGGGATGTCGAACCCGGTGACGCGGCGGATGGGGGCGGCCAGGTGGTGGAAGCAGCGCTCCTGGACCCGGGCCACGATCTCGGAGGACACGGAGGCGAAGCCGTGGGCTTCGGCGATCACCACGGCCCGGCCGGTCTTCCGCACGGACTCGCACACCGTGGCGTCGTCGAACGGGACAATGGTGCGCACGTCGATGACTTCCAGCGAGCGCCCTTCCAGCGCGGCGGCCTCGGCGGCGGCGAGCGCGGTGGGGACGGACGGGCCGTAGGCGATGAGCGTGGCGTCGGTGCCGGGGCGGGCGACGGCGGCACGCCCCTCAGAAGACTGCCCCGCCGAAGCAGCAGCAGAGTGGGCATTCCGCAGCTCGGCAAGGTCCACCTGGTCCTTGGACCAGTAGAGCTTCTTGGGCTCCATGAAGATGACGGGATCGTCCGAGTCGATGGCTTCGCGGAGCATCCGGTACCCGTCCGCCACGGTGGCGGGGGTGAACACCTTCAGGCCGGCGGTGTGGGCGTAGTAGGACTCGGAGGAGTCGCAGTGGTGCTCCACTCCCCCGATTCCGCCGCCGTAGGGGACCCGGATCACCATGGGCAGCTTCACGGCGCCCTTGGTGCGGTTGTGCATCTTGGCCACGTGGCTGATGATCTGCTCGAACGCGGGGTAGGCGAACGCGTCGAACTGCATCTCGATCACCGGGCGCATGCCGTTGATGGCCATGCCCACGGCCATGCCCACAATGCCGGACTCGGCCAGCGGGGTGTCGAAGCAGCGCTGCTCCCCGAACGTGGCGGTAAGTCCGTCGGTGATGCGGAACACGCCGCCGAGCATCCCGACGTCCTCGCCGAACACCAGGACGGAGGGGTCGGCGTGCATGGCATCGGCCAAAGCAGTGTTCAGGGCCTTGGCCATGGTGACCGGCTGCGGGCCTGCAGCCTCAGACAAGGCAGCGGCGGAGGCTGCCGCCCGGGCGGTGGCAGCGGAAACGTTGCCGTTGGCCTCGGAGGAGGTGGTGATGGTGGGGCTCACTTGCCGGCCTCCTTCGAATCAGAGGTGGATGCTGCGTCGCGGGCGAGTTCGTCGGCGAGCAGGGCGGACTGTTCCTTCAGCTGCGGCGTGGTCTTTTCGAACACGTGCCGGAAGAGCTCCTGCGGGTCCACGGGCACGTCCTCGCTGAGCCCGTCGCGCAGCTGCGTGGCAACCGCTTCCGCCTTCTCGCGGATCCGCGCCTCGCCGTCGTCGTCCAATAAACCGCGGTCCGTGAGATAGGTCCGCATCCGGTTCACCGGGTCCTTCGCCCGCCACTCCGCAACCTCAGAGCTTTCCCGGTACCGCGTGTCGTCGTCGGCGTTGGTGTGGGCCTGCATGCGGTAGGTGTTGGCTTCCACCAGCAGGGGGCCGGAGCCTTCCCTGGCGAGTTTCACGGCGCGGTCCAGGACGGCGAGGAGGGCCACGACGTCGTTGCCGTCCACGCGTTCGCCGGCCATGCCGTAGCCCACGGCCTTGTGCGCGAGCGACGGCGCCACGGACTGGTGTGCCAGCGGCACCGAGATGGCGTACTTGTTGTTCTGGACGAAGAAGATCACGGGCAGGTGGAAGACGGCGGCGAAGTTCAGGGCCTCGTGGAAGTCGCCTTCGCTGGTGGCGCCGTCGCCGCACATGGCCAGCACCACGGTGTCCTCGCCGCGGAGCTTGGCGGCGTGCGCCACGCCCACGGCGTGCAGCAGCTGGGTGGTGAGCGGGGTGCACTGGATGCCCACCTTGTGCTGGAGGGGATCGAACCCGCCGTGCCAGTCGCCGCGGAAAATGGTCATCACCTGCACGGGGTCCACGCCGCGCGTCATCACGGCGACGGCGTCGCGGTAGGTGGGGAACATCCAGTCGCCTTCGGAGAGGCACAGGGCGGCGGCCACCTGGCAGGCCTCCTGGCCGTGGCTGGAGGGGTACACGGCCATGCGGCCCTGCCGGACCAGGGCGGAGTTCTGGTCATTGACGCGGCGTCCGACGACGAGCTGCTCGTACGCGGCCAGCAGTTCCTCATCACCGGGCAGGGGGTATTCGTGGCCGGGTTCGGTGCCCTGCTCACCCTGGGGCTTGAGCCGGCCGTCCGGGTCCACCATCTCGATCTGGTGCCGGGCGGGGAGCATGTAGTCCTCGGCGGTGATGCCGAACTTCTTCGCTGCCTCGGAGAGGGCGTCCTCGGCGGGCGCCTGGCTGGCTGGCTCCGGGTGCGCGGTGTGGTCTGCGGAGATCGTCATTGTTCCGTCCTTCTGTTGCCACTATTCCTTCCCAGTATCGTCCTGTGGCCGGTTTCGTATCCACCACCTGAGGGAATCGTGGAGAAGCTGCTCAGTAACGCCGCTTTTGGAAGACGATTTGACAGTGTAAGCCAGATTACGGATAGGTACGGTGGACAAATTGGCTGATCGGCTAGGGACGGAAGGCCCTTGACCCCTATCCGCATGGGGACCACACTCGGGGGGACGCGATTGACGGAAAGGTCTCTCCGTTGCATCACAAGGGATCTTTTCCACGCCTCAGGCGGGGAGAAGACTCCGTACCAGGTGGCAGGGTTTTCCCGTGTTGGGGGCGCATGGTGCGGCGATGGACGCGGAGGGGACAGTGCGGTTCCCTCCGCCCCTGAATCATTTTCCATGGCCGGCCTTCCTGCGGCTGCCGCGGACCGGAGAACCACGCGCCGCCCGTTCCTCGGGGGCGCCAATCCATGCATGCGGAAATTTCAAAGGGTGGGGCAGCTGTGATGGGCATTGAGAACTTGTGGGACCGGCTGGAGCCAGAGACGCGGCAGTGGCTGGTGGAGAACCCCGGCTGCAGGATCCTTCCCCGGACGGTGGTGGCATCAATTGCCAAGGCCACCGGCACCGAGCTGGAGCAGGACAGGCACGGTGAAAGTACCCTCTCCCCCGGCGACTGCGACTTCATCCGCAGGGCAGCAGAACTTCAGGACGCCAAGAGCCACACGTCCTCTTAGCTGCATCTCCGGTCAGGTTTCGTATCCCACAGCTGCCCGAACCGCTCAAAAGCTGGACAATTCGCCCTACACTGGGAGACGAATTGTAAATGTGAGCCAGCTTACTGACGGGGGCCTTGGGCAACGTGGCAGCGAGGGATGCCGGGACTGAGCCTGTCCCGTTGGACGACATTGACCGCAGGATCATTGCGGAGCTGACCCGGGACGGCCGCATGTCCGTGACGCAGGTGGCCGAGAACGTCCACATCTCCCGGGCGCACGCCTACACTCGGATCGCCCGGCTGACGGGCGAGGGCGTGCTGTCAAAGTTCACCGCGCTGGTGGACCCGATCAAGGCCGGGCTGCGTTCCTCCGCCTACGTGACCCTGAAGCTGAAGCAGGACGCGTGGCGCGAACTGCGTGACCAGCTGGGCGCCATCCCGGAGGTGCACCACGTGGCCCTGGTGGGCGGCGACTTCGACGTGATCCTGCTGGTCCGCGCCGTGGACAACATCGACCTGCGCCGTGTCATCTTCGACCAGCTCCAGTCCATGCCGGGCGTGCTGGATACCCAGACGTTCCTGGTGTTTGAAGATCTGGATACGCGGTGATCTACGCCTGCGTCGGAACTCCGCAATTACAGGCCGAAAGTCTTGCTCTTCCGTTCAACAGGGCGGCGCTGGATGAGTGGTGCTTGTGCGAGTAGATCCTGTACCCCAGGTATGCACAGTATCCTTCGATCCCTCGCTAGCCCATGACCTAAACGTTTCTGGGGTACTCCCGCGTGACGCGTTCGGCCAGGAGTCCTACCTGCTGGATCATCCTTTTTAGTCACCGCCCGGCAAGTTTTGGGTTTCCGCCAGCAGCGGCGTCGCAACGACGGGAAGAGTTGCAACCATCCCGGAAGACGGCCTGTCCGGCGCTCATTCGATGCAGTTGACCGCGACCTCCTCGGTTACACCCGGACATCATGACGTCCGTTCCGGCGTGTCCTGCTCAATTATGTTGACAAGCCGGCCCCCAATGCAGGACGGCTTCGGTAAACAACGCTCAAGGGCGCCTCTCCTCTGACTGAGTTGGGAGAGGCGCCCTGGCCCAGGTCAGGCGAGCAGTGGGATCAAGCTCGCAGCCATGTGCTCGTGCATCGTCTCTGCGTAAGTGGCCGTCAGATGGTTTCCGTCCCTGTAGATAAGGACTCCACCTACAACGGCGGGACAAACGTCCTCTGGACATACCGCGTTCGTCAGGTCCAGTAGGTGGGCTCCGCCTGTGTTGGTGACGGCCACTGTCTCGGCTGACTCCTCGGGAAGTATGTCCGACTTCTTCCATGAACACTTGGTCAGGTTCCTCTCATTTTGTGCGACGCAGTCGGGAACAAGAACGTCAGGTCGAGGAATGTCTCTAATGCTGACAACCGTCACCCCTTTGTCCAAGAGGGGCTGCCAGGCCTCGCTGAGTCCTGCCGCAAGCGGGTTGACGCTTGCGTCCGTCCCGAGCATGCGGCCGTTAGCATCGACAACCGCGTATCGACGGCTCATGGCCGAGACAATCATCTGCGGCGGCGACTGTTCGAGCGCGACAGTAACGTTGTCTGCCCATTCTCGGCAACTGCTGTAAGGACGACCGTCCAGAACTACTGTTGCTTTCGTGAAGGGGCAGGAACCTTTGGTGTATGCGTCAATGCGCCACCCGTTGTCCTTGGCGACTCGCTCCAGCCCGGGAACGAGCATTGCAGCATGCGAGTCGCCTACCAGCGCGAGAACCTTCGTGCTGTTGAAGTCGCCATACGAGCATTTTAAGGCTTCGACGCCAAGTTCTGATTGTGTGCAGTCGGAGTTGTTGGCGGCCGCCACGTCTTTTGACGCCGTCAACGCGGAAGGTGTGATCGAGGCGAAGGAGTCCACTGCTGTCGGTGTGCCTGGCGAACGGAAGAGCACTTCGGCGCCCACGGGCGGGGCGACCGCGCCCTCAGATTGGATGGTTTTCGGCACGAATTGGATGCTGGAGGCCGGCGGAGTTGGCGGGACTATGGCGATCAGCAGAGTGGCCGCGGTTACGCCGGACAATGAAAGTAGCCCGCCAATTTTCAGCGCTGCGCCCTCCATGTGCTGATCCTTAACCCACACCAGAACGGGCTTTTCAATGAATCGGAGGCTGAGCCACGCAGGGACCAGGGACAGGGCAGCAACTGCGAGGCCTCCCCAAAGAGACAATGGGCCAATGACTGCAGCAGCAATCACTAGCAGTGGCCAGTGCCACAGGTACAAGGAGTAAGACAACTCTCCGACCCACACCATTGGCCTGACCTGGAGAAGGGCGGCGGGGCCTAGGCTTCCTCCCCGTTGCCCGGCCCAGATGATCGCAGCCGCGCCAAGGGTCGGGAGCAAAGCGGTGTAGCTCGGAAAGGGTGTTGTGTGATTAAAGGTTATGGCCGCCGCAGCGATAGCTCCGAGGCCTGCCCAACCTAGTACTGCAGCAACCGCTTTCGGTGCTGACGCGAAGGTTGTGGCGCCAATAGCCAGCCCCGCTCCGATGGCCAGCTCCCACATGCGCGACGTTGTTGCGAAGTAAGCTCCTCCGGGATTGGTCGCCGTCATGTAGATCGACCAGACGAACGATGGCAACGCGATTACCGCGAAGGCTATGATCACCGCCTTCTGACGGCTCTTCCCGTACCTGTAGGCAAGCCAACCGACCAGTACGAGCAGCAGCGGCCAGACTATGTAGAACTGCTCTTCCACTGCCAATGACCAGAAGTGCTGGAACGGGCTCGGCGCCTGGTCTCTTGCAAGGTAGTCCACAGCACTATTAGCAAAAAGCCAGTTAACGTAGTAGAGCGCACTTGCAGCAGCATCATTGCCAGCTTGAACCCAGCGGGTCGGGGGCAGAAGGGTAAAGACGAGCCCGAGAGTGCCTAAGATGGCCACCGTTGCCGCGGGCAGGATTCTAGCGGCCCGACGGGCGTAGAAGTCCATCAGAGAGATGCGGCCTTTATTACGCAGCTCGCGCACCAAGCCTGACGTGATCAAGAATCCGGAGATTACGAAGAACACGTCAACGCCTACGAATCCGCCAGGCAGCCAAGGCACGCCGGCGTGGTACAGCACGACGATACCGACAGCTATAGCGCGCAGACCCTGGATGTCGAATCGGAAATGATCTGGGCCTTGAGGCTTCTTATCTGCCTTCTTGGATTGCGCAGTTACGCCGGGCACGGCTTTCCCCCAAATGAAATAGAAAGAGTCGCTCATAGTCTAGAGGCGGAGTTGCGGCCTGGTGCAATTGGCGAACCTCCGCTCACCAAGTAGCTAGGTGAAACCCTGCAAGTAAAAAACTCCCACATAGGTATTGCACCTGCCAGTTCAATCAGCGATCTCTGCTCATATGTCCTGCTAATACGGAGATTCCCTCGGCCTTGGTTTAGACACATTAAGGAACGTCCTTTGGCAGACCCGAGCTACCACTGGCTGTTCGACACTGCGAGAGTAGGACCCACTCTTGGCTAGGGGTTCTACCGGTACCCGTCCACAATCGCAGCTGCGATCTCTTTGTAGGCGCGGCGAGTTTCAGACTTGAGCACGTCCAACGTTACTAGGTCACCGTCGGCCACACCGCGGTCGTGGGGCACGGCGATGAGTTCACGGCAGATGCCAGCGAGGTGCTCCTCGATCGCGTCCTTGTCCACCCGTGAGGAGACTTCATCCTTGTCCGTGATGACTACAATCGCGTTCCGGGCCAGTTCCTCGTATCCATGGCTGGCCAGCCAGTGCAGCGTGCTGCGCGCACGCTTAGCTCCGCTGACTGCGTAGCCAGCGGCGATTACCAGGTTGTCCGCGGACTGCAGAATCCCGCGCATAGCGTTGTGTGTAACCCCAGTCCCGCAGTCCGTCAGGGCCACGGAGTAGTAGGCGGAAATGAGTCTGCGGATCCGGAGGTATTCCTCAGCGGTCAGAGAGTCAGAAACCTCCGGGTCCTGCTCCCCTGCGATAAGGTGCAGCCGGCCGGCATGATGCATGTAACGTGCGAGTGCAGTGAGGGAGTCAATAGAGTCGATGTTCCGGAGCAGGTCCGAGATGGTGCGCGGGCTGGACTGCTGGTAGATGCCTTCCCCCAGTGCCCGCTCCACCAGGTCTCCAGAATCCGGGTTCGCGTCGATGGCGCAGGGCGCGTCGCCTCGGTACTCTGCGAGCGTGAGGCCCACCCCAACAGTGGTCGAGGTCTTGCCGATTCCACCTTTGAGGCTCAACACAGCGGTGTTGTAGCTGCCCTGCAGTTGGCGTGAGATACGGCGCCCCAATTCTTCCTCCTGGCGCTGCTTGGCGCCGGGCCCCACATTCCAGGCCCCGCCAGTCAGGTTGTAGATAGCGCCGCGAAAACCCCCGACCGGCCTAGGCTTCTGTTCCTTCACGAAGAGACCTGGGGAGCTGATGAAGTCCGGCATAGGCGTATCGGCGATGACATCCGCTGTGGTGGGCCGGGCACGGCGGAAGGCTGAAGTTTCAGAAGGAGAGGCCATAGGCGCTAACGGGACTTCCACAGCAATTGCATGCGGGACGGAGGTAACAGGGTCTTCCGCAGCCGACTGCCGGGATACAGACCCCCGGGTGGGCCCCTGTACGTGGGTGGGCTTTGCTGCGTCGGCAGCTGCGGCCGCCTCAGCCCAAGAAGTCCACCGCGTCAGCGTTGCGCCGGATTCAGGTTGGCCGGAAGGGGTGGTCGTAACTACTGGCATGGTTCCTGTCCGGGCCTCCGTGAGCTCGCCGTCGGTGCGACGTAAGTCGCGGCGACGGCGAGGCTGCGGCTGCCCTGCATTCTCTGCTTGGGCGCGTTCGTTTTGATCCGCCGGATCGGGCATGTCTGTCCCCCAGGACGTCTCGACAAAAGGTTTTGCGGCACTGATTCAACAATAAGTTTAGGGGGTGAGGCGAGAATTCCGGCTCAGGTGCGGGTGAGCGCGGCAGCCACTACGGCTGCGGTGAGGATCAGGAGAATCCCTAGGACGGCGTAGCCTTGCCACTTGGGACGGCCTTTGTGGGGATTGATGTCAACGTACGGCATAGCTAGCGGACGCCACCTCGTGGAGCGGCGGTGGCCGAAACTCGGATGGCGCGGCGCTTGAGCCGGAGCATCTGATATAGGACGGCAAAAGGAAGCAGCAGGGTGCCCAGCAGCATGCAAAGCGCCAAGACATAGTCGGTTAGAGCCACAACAGACCTCCGGTGGTGAGCAGTGATCCCCCATGTCAGATCCCTTCGGACGCTACCCGCCCGTCAACGTATTGACAAGCAGGGCCAAAAGCCCGACCAGCTCTTCGTTCCCTTCCGGCCAGCGTGCCATAAGCGGCATTCCGCGGGAACACAAGGAAGTAAGGGTACTTCCTTGCCATGTTGCATACCTGGAGAGCGGGATCAAGTCACGCCAGGGATTACATTTGGTCTTTTCCGTTGGACGCGTCCGCAACGTTCCCTTCATGTTCAAATAGGACTCGGGACATTGGCGAAAAGGCAGGCTCCTACAAGCCGAACGAGCGGCTGGAATTGCCGGGTGTTGATCGCCTTGTTTACCAAGGCACTGCCCAATGCAGGGATCGGGCGAGGCTACGCTTTATCAAATCAGTGCCATGAGCATGACGACTACAGTTGCCGCAGCAAGTAGAGTCAGCAGAACGTAGGAAAGTAAACCAAAGCTCTCGCTGGCGCAATTCCTGCCGTGATGATGAACGCCGTAAGTACCCCGATATTTGCCATGCCCGATGCTACAAAACCTACCTTCAATGATCTTGGCAATACTCAACAGGAGACTTCGAACCATTCCGACAATTTTTCCGCACCTCTAGCGAGCAATTCGTCCCCTCTGGTCTCGATTGTACCGATGGGCATTAGCAATTCTCGGACGACTAGGAACCCGGTCAGGCCGTTACTCGACGGTGACGCTCTTGGCGAGGTTGCGGGGCTGGTCCACGTCGTAGCCCTTTGCCTGGGCCAGTTCCGCGGCGAAGATCTGCAGCGGGACGGTGGTCAGCAGGGGCATGAGCAGCGTGGGGGTTTCGGGGACGTAGAAGACGTACTCGGCGTAGGCCTTCACGGCTTCGTCGCCTTCCTCGGCGATGACCAGGGTCCGGGCGCCGCGGGCGCGGACTTCCTGGATGTTGGAGACCACCTTGGCGTGCAGGGAATCCCTACCGCGCGGGGACGGGACCACCACGAACACCGGCTGGCCATCATCGATCAGCGCGATCGGGCCGTGCTTGAGCTCACCGGCGGCGAAGCCCTCGGCGTGGATGTAGGCGATTTCCTTCAGCTTCAGTGCACCCTCCAGCGCCACCGGGTAGCCCACGTGGCGGCCCAGGAACAGCACTGACTTCTCGTTGGCCATGGACCGGGCCAGTTCGCGCAAGGGTCCGGCGTTGTCCAGGATCTTCTGGATTTTCGCCGGGATCTTGTTCAGGTCCGCGAGGACGTCCTTGATCTCCCCTTCAAAGATGTTTCCGCGCAGCTGTGCCAAATACAGGCCCAGCAGGTACGCGGCGGTGATCTGGGCCAGGAACGCCTTGGTGGAGGCCACCGCGATCTCCGGGCCCGCATGGGTGTAAAGCACGGCATCGGATTCACGCGGGATGGTGGAGCCGTTGGTGTTGCAGATGGAGATGGTTTTCGCGCCCTGTTCCCGGGCGTAGCGGACAGCCATCAGGGTGTCCATGGTCTCCCCCGACTGGCTGATGGACACCACCAAAGTGTTCGC